>JAZRCQ010000237.1:0-2610 GCA_045659845.1 Eubacteriales bacterium | reverse complement strand
CGGTGATTGCATGAACCGAGTCGGTCGTGCGCTTTCGTTTCAAAGCGGCCGAAACGGTGATCCGCTTATCTTGCTGCTCCGGCAGAAATCCGTTGAAGCAGGGCAAGGCCGCGAGGTGCGAAAGGGCAAGGGGCTTTTTTCTCGGTGCCTCGGAGAGATGCTCCATGCCGAGTGAAAAGGAGTCGGTGGTTGCCTCTCGCAGGAAGAAACGAGGCCCGTCGGCGCTATCGCCTCGCAGGGTGAGGAAGAGGCAGAGGCAAAGCCCCGTCCATCGGCTCAGATCCTCCTCGACAATGGGATAGTGTCCGCAGGGCATGTCCGCAACGTTGATCCTGCAGCCGGCAAGGCTCGCAACGCGCGCCACGTGTAGACGAAAATCAAAGCGCGGCTCCGGCATCAGAATGGAGCGGCAGAGAGAAAGAACGTCGGAAATCTGCTCGTATGCCTCGTAGAGCCCGTCGCCCTTTCGGGCAATGGCGGTGAGCGATGGCGAAACGGCAAGGTCGGAGAGGGGAAGATGGCAGATCGCGGCCGCCGCAACGGAGGCTTTCCCGTGCGGCAGGATCGCCAGCGTGAGATCGGTGGTGCGAGCAAGCCCGTTCAAAAGCAGAAGCGGCCCCTGCTCGCAGAGCACGGCAACCATAGAATGTGAGCCTTGATGAGTGCGGAAAAAGCATAGCTCCTCGGCGGAGATCGGGATCGCCGCAGGAGGCTTCAGATAAAGGCCGCGGGAGCAGACCACGGAAAGGTTGGCGTCCACCACGGCAAGATCCTCGAAGAAGGGGCGGCAGGGAAGCTCCTCCTTGCCGAGCTTTAGCTTGGATTCGGGGACGTAGGCATTCACCTGCAGATCCATCGGTTTCTCCTTAAAATTGAATGTAGCGCACCTTATTCATGGCGATCTGCTTGCAGCTTCCGTCCATGCAGCAGAAGGAAAGCACGGTGTCGCGGTTGTAGTAGGTCTCAACGGCGCCGTTCACAAAGGTCACGTGGATCTTATCCCGCATTCTCAGAGCCTGAGGGAAAACGGCAATATAGCGGATATAGTCGGTGTTGAGAAGAACCTCGTCGCCGCTCTTGGTATAGCAGCGAAAGCATTTATTGGCTAAAAGCCCCTTGCAAAATTCACTTTCGGAGCTGTAGATCCGCGTGCATCGCAGGATGCGATCGGGGCGAAGGGCACCCTTTTCCTTGACGTAGGGACGAACGGCTGCCTTGATAGCCGAGATCATCTTTGCGGCGGTCACCAGATGGATCCCCTCCATTTCGGCGGGAAGGTCGGGGGAGCAATCGGGCTCGGCAAACACCACCATGCCAAGCACGGTGCGATCCAGCCCATAGAAATCCTTCAGGCAACGAATGAACTGCGCGGTGGTTCCAACGGGGCTTTTCAGCTCCTTGTGAACGCCGTTTGGCTTATCCTGAAAGAAATTGCCCGTGGAGGCGTTATAGCCGATCTTTCCCTTCCAGTTTTTCACCTCGATCACCACGGGAACACCGCGGCAGATCACGAGAAAATCCTTTTCCAGATAAAGATTTCCCTTGTGGGGAATGATGGCGTTGCGAATCACGTGATCAAATTCTTCGCGCAGAATTCCGAAAATCACGTTTTCCGCCGTGGCACCGAATTGCTCGATCTCCTCCTGCATCGGAACGCCGCCGGTGGCGGTTCGCACGCGGTAGCGGTGGTTGATCTCGCGAATCTGTCGGATGATACTCATAAAACTCTCACTTTCCGAGCAGGCCCTGTCAGGACTTGCTTTTTTTGCTTTTTCCGTTGCCGCCGCAGTCGCAGTCGCAGCTGTCGCAGCCACAATCATCGCAGCCGTCTCCGGCCACAAGGATGAGCGCCAAGAGCAAAACGCCGATGGCATAGAGCATGGAGGCCATGCAGAGATTGAATCGAAGCTCCCGCTTGCCGTCGAATTCAATCAGCCTTGCGCCGAGGCAGAAGAGAAGCGTGAGGGAGAAAAACAGAGAAAAAAGCGTGCGGGGGGAGGGGAACACGCAGAGAAGCACGATCGAGACGATCAGAATCGCCAAGGGAAGGAGAAAGAGCCAACCGCGCAGCTCCTCCATGCGCGGAAGGGCAAGGATCAGCGAGAACAGCAAGCCGATGCCCAATACTCCGATCAAAGGGAGCAGGAGAAAGTCCGCTCCGGATTGCGCCCCGAAGAAATGGATCAGAATGACCGTGCAGCAGAATCCCTTGGAAACGCCAAACAATGAAATGGAAAACAAGGAGGAAACGGCGTGATCATACAGCACCGTGTGGGAGACCGCCGTGGAGGCAATCCCCAGAATGGCAAAGATGCCGCCGAGGATCAGAAGTGTTTTTTGCTCGGCAGGGTGAAGCGCGATTGCCCATAGCACAAGACAAAGGGGAAGCAGATTGCAAGCCAAAGCCGCAAGTGTTCGCAGGTTGTGCGAGAAAGCGCTGTTTCGATTGGCGTTTTTGGTTTTTGACATGAAAGCTCATCCTTTCCGAGAAAATGCTTGAATATATTATATCATAAAAGAAAAGATGTGTCAAGGAAAATAGGAAAAACCAAGAAAATGCAAGAAAAAATTTCAAAAAAGCTATTGACAAACCGATGAGGATGTGATATA
>JAZRCQ010000236.1:0-4439 GCA_045659845.1 Eubacteriales bacterium | reverse complement strand
TAAGAGGAGATGGGGCGATCGGTAATGACTACGCCGGCGGCATGGATCGAAATGTTACGGGGCATTCCCTCCAGCGCCATGGCGGTATCCACCAGTCGCTTAACGGTGGGGGAATTTTCGTACTGATTCTTCAGATCCGGCATTTTGAGTGCCATAGAAATGGTGATATTCAGCTCCTGCGGAACGGCTCTCGCCACCACGTCCACGTCGGAATAGGCCATGCCGAGGGCACGTCCAACGTCGCGGATGGAGGCTCTCGCCGCCAACGTACCGAAGGTGATGATCTGGGAAACGTGATCCCTGCCGTAGCGCTCGCGAACGTAGTCGATCACCTCGTCCCTGCGGTTATAGCAAAAATCAATATCAAAGTCGGGCATGCTCACGCGCTCGGGATTGAGGAAGCGCTCGAACAGAAGGTCGAATTTCAGAGGATCCACGTCGGTGATGCCGATGGCATAGGCCACAAGGCTTCCCGCGCCCGAGCCTCTTCCGGGACCAACGGGAATGTCGCGGGAGCGCGCAAAGGACACGTAATCCGAAACGATGAGAAAATAATCCTCGTAGCCCATGCGAACGATCACGGAAAGCTCGTATTCCATGCGCTCCAAATAGTCAGCTTCGCTGAATTCCCCATAGGAGATCAGCCCCTCGCGCACCCGTCGCGCCAAGCCCTCGCGGGCAAGACGGCGGAGCATCCCCTCGGCGGTTTCGCCCGCCCCGCAGGGGAATTTCGGCAGGTACGTGCGATCAAATTCAAAAGAAAGGTTGCACCTTTCGGCAATTTTTACGGTGTTCTCCACCGCCTCCGGATACCGACGGAAGAGCGTCCGCATTTCGGTGCTGTCCTTCATATAGAACTCATCGGTGGCAAAGGCTGCGGGTCGGCCGGCATCCACGGTGGTGTTGGTCTGAATGCACATCAGCACCGCCTGCGTGGCGGCATCCTTGCGGCGAACGTAGTGGCAATCGTTGGTGGCCACCGTTGGCAGACCGCACTCCTCGGCCAGCTTGGCCAGCATGGGAAGCATGGTGCGCTGCTCGGGCAGATCGTGATCCTGCAGCTCGATATAGAAATGCTCGGGGCCGAACAGAGCCGCATAGTCCAGAGCCACGCGACGCGCCTCTTCCCATTCTCCCTTCGCCAGCAGCTTGGGGATCCTGCCTCCGAGGCAGGCAGAAAGCGCGATCAGGCCCTCATGGTGGCGGCGGAGCAGCTCCCCGTCCACTCTCGGCTTGTTGTAGAAGCCCTCGGTGAATCCCAGCGACACCATCGCGCAAAGATTGCGATAGCCGATCTCGTTTTCGCAAAGAAGCACCAGATGGTCGGCATAGCCGTCGGCTCCTCCGCTTTTATCAAAACGGGAATCGCGTGCCACGTAGACCTCACAGCCGATGATGGGCTTGATTCCCTCGGCCAAGCAGGCGCGGTAAAAGGCCACGGCACCGTACATCACGCCGTGATCGGTGATGGCAACGGCATCCTGACCGCACTCCTTGGCCCGCTTGGGGATCTCGGAGATACGGCAGGCACCGTCCAGAAGACTATATTCACTGTGCAGATGCAGATGAACGAATTCGCCCATGGCACGTCCTTTCCTCAGATCTTGTCCGCCTCCTCCAGGATCTTCTGCAGGCGGTGGTTCAAGCCCGATTTGGTGATGGGAGGATTGTGCAGATTTCGCAGCTCCTCCAGAGTGGCGTCGGGATTTTCGGCTCGCAGAAGCGCCGTTGCGCGCACGCCGTCCGACAGCTGAGCCAGCATTCCCGTCACGGCCAGCTTTTCGATGCCCGCCATCTGTCGGCTGGCCGCCGACACGCTTTTTTCGATGTTTTTCGCCACGCAGTTGGTGGCTCTGTTCTCCTGATTGCGGATCTCCCGCTCGATGCGAACGTTGATCATCTCCATGGCAGCTCTTCCCGCTCCCGTGAGCGCGATCAGATCCTCCACCGAGGCACAATCCTTGAAATACAGTCCCTGCGCGCTCCCGCGCGAGGAAATTCGCGGCACGTATCCGCATTCCTCCAGAAAGCGGGACAACGCTCCCAGCGCCCATGAGCTCGGCGTGAACTCCATGTGGGTGGATTTTCGGGGATCGTTCACCGTGCCGCAGGCAAGAAACGCCCCCCGAAGAAAGGCAGCGCGACAGCCCTCGCAATCCCCCAATGGGAGCGGCTCGACGGCATTCTCCATGCCCGCCATCAGCTTTCCTGCGGCGGCGGAGAAAAAGGACAGCACGTAGGTTCGTCTGCCGTAGGCCGCCAGCTCCCGCTTCTCGGGACGCTTGCCGAAGCGCTGACGCAGAGCCTCGGCGGCAAAATCGGCCGTTTCCAGAGAACGGTAGCGCGCCGTGACGGTTCCCTCCTCCCGCTCGGCAGAGAGCAGCAGACCTGCGGCCAGCGAGGCCTTACAGCAGGGACGCTTCACGGAGACGGCAAGCAGCTCCTCGCGGATCCCGTCGGCAAAGGAGGCCACCTCAGGACTCCTTCTTGGGGAAGCACTCCGACAGAATGGGATGTCGGCCGCAGCTGCGGGATTTCGTTTCGTTGCAGAAGCAATAGGGGGCGTGCGCCTCGCACTTGGGAACCAAAAATTCCTTGAGACGGGGCTCGATCTCAGCCACCGCCTTTGCCATTTCTCTTGCCATAGCACGGATCTCCCACTGGGCGCAGGCGCAAAGACGCTCATTGCAGAAATGGATCAGCTCCCGCAGATTCATCTTCACACAGATCTCGCTGCAGCAGGCGTTGGGAAGTAGCATTCTGGCATCCTCCGCAGGGATCCCCATGGCCACCAGCTCTCCGTAGGCGCGGCGGATGGTCTCCACCGTTTCTCCGTAGATACGGGTCGCCTCCTCGCTCTTGAGGACGCTTGCAGGCGTAACGGTCTCAAAGCCGTCCTCCATGCAATAGCGCTGACTCCTCTGGGCATAGCTGGCCATGCGATGGCGCACCAGCTGATGGGTGAGCGCACGGCTCACGCCGCTGATGCGGAAGGTGAAGTCGGCAAACTCCAGCACCGAATGGTGGCCGCTCTTATAGCAATGCCGCATAATTCTGCCGTCGGTCACGCTGCTGTCATAGCAGGTGGAGGCGGCGGCCTCGACGGCCGCAACGGGATCCTTGGTGTACTGAATCAATTCCACTTTCATCATGCTTTTCCTCTTTCCGTCTCTATAAATTTCATCACGTTTGTTGTTTTTTTCGGTTGCGACCGTGTCACACAGAGCCGAGATCCTTGGCAAGCCCTCTCAATTCACATTCCAGCCGCACGCCCTTCTTTTCCATGACCTCACTTCGAATCAGGGAGATCAGCGCCAGCACGTCAGCTTCGGTGGCATTTCCGCGGTTGACGATGAAGCCCGCGTGCTTTTCCGACACCTGCGCGCCGCCGATGCACCGTCCCTTCAGACCGCACTCCTCGATCAGACGTCCTGCAAAATGCCCCACGGGGTGCTTGAACACGCTCCCCGCATTGGGAAGCTCCAGGGGCTGGGAGGCGTGTCGCCGATCCCGATAGTCCCGCATCAGCCGATCGATCTCCCTTGCATCTCCTGCCCGAAGCCGAAGCTCTGCCGACAGAAGGATGCGACGGGGCTCCTCGGCGTAGACCGAGGTGCGATAGCCAAACCGATGCTCCTCCCCCACCAGACGCTCCACGCATCCCGTTTGGGAATTCCAGCATTCGGTGGACACCACAAGATCGCTCAACGAGCCGCCGTATGCGCCCGCATTGGTCAGCACGGCGCCTCCCAGCGTTCCGGGGATCCCGCCCATGAATTCCGCCCCCGAAAGCGAGGCGTGTGCGGCGGAAACGGCCAGCGCCATCAGCGGCGCTCCCGCCTCGGCATAGATCCGATCGCCCTCCATGCGGTAGGCATCTGCCTGCGTGGTGAAGATCACGACGCCCTCGTAGATACCGTCGGGAAACAGCAGGTTGCTTCCCCTTCCCACCACCGCATAGGGCACGCCGCAGGCGGCAACGGTCTCCAGCGCGATCAGCAGCTCGTTTCGCCCACGGGGGAACACGGCCAGAGCCAGCTCGGATTCCACGCGAAGCGTGTTGTATGGCCGTGCGGACAGCCGCTCCGCAACCTGCATTTTCTTTTCCTTCAGAGCTCGGATCAGCTCCTGCATCGCGCCGTCACCCCCAATTAGATACAGATAATATAATTATACTATATTTTCCCGAAAATTGCAACTGTTTCCATAGAAAAAACCGAGAAGAGTTCCCTTTTCTTTTTTTTAGCGTATCTTTTGGAAAAAAGCGAAAACCCACTTGAAAAAAGAGAAAAAATGAGGTATAATATATTGATAGGGATTCCATCCCACATCCCGCCCGCGCGGCAGAAAGGCAGGCAAGCGATGCAAACTCTCAAAATCGGACTTCTCGGCTTCGGCTCCATGGGCAGAACCCACACGTGGGCTGTGCGAAATCTCCC
>JAZRCQ010000235.1:0-13443 GCA_045659845.1 Eubacteriales bacterium | reverse complement strand
TAGGAGGGGGACTTGTGGAAAAAAGTCCCCCTCCAGCTCCCTTCAAAAACTTGTACAAGTTTTTGAGGTTCGGATCGAGTGGAGTGTTTCTGCCCCGTTCCGCAGTTTCAAGCGGAAACTTCCTTCTGCCTGCGTTGACGGCGCGAGGCTCCCGCAAGTTTTCAGGGGCCACCAACCCTGAAAACTCTAAAGGGGATGTTAGAAATGGGGACTATGAGGGTATTCGAGGGAAACTTTTTGGGAAAAAGTTTCCCTCGAGCTCCCTTCAAAAACTTTTGCAAGTTTTTGGAAGTTCGGATCGGGTGGAATGTTCCTGCCCCAAGGCAAAGTCAGTGTGCAGATTTCTTTCTGCCTGCGCCGACGGTAGCAGGCTCTCGCAAGTTTTCAGGGGCCGCTACCCTGAAAACTCTAAAGAGGGAGTTAGAAATGGGAACTATGAGGGTATTCGAGGGGAACTTTTCTCAAAAAGTTTCCTTCAATTCGATCGTCACCATTCAAAACTAACCCCGTGGAGCGTTTTGGGTGGCGGTACCAAAACGCTTGCGGGAGCAAATGCAGGGGACGAGCCGCCCGAATGAGGCCATACGGTGCTGTCTGACGAACGAGGCACAAGCATCCCCTTTTTTGCTCCCAAAAACTTTCGCCGAAAGTTTTTGAGGGGAGTTTGTGGGGAACTTTTCTCAAAAAGTTCCCCTCAAATCCATCCTCCCCAAAAACTAACTTCCTGCTCACTCCTCCTCGGGCGAGAAGCGGGAGGGAGGGACACCAAACTGTTTTTTGAAGGCTTCGGCGAAGGTGCGGCGGTCGTTATAGCCGACGAACTCGGAGATCTCGTTGATATTGTAGTTAGAGGAAACGAGAAGGGTTTGCGCGGCATCCATGCGGAGCTTGGAGATGTATTGATAGATGGAAAGTCCCATTTCGGCCTTAAAAAGACGCTGGAGATACTTCTCGTTGGAGGAAACGGCGGCGGCGATGTCCTCAATGCGGAGGGAGGGCTCGCGGAAATGCTCGGTGATGTAGTGGACAGCGGCCATCGCGCGCTTCTCCTTGCGGGAGCGGGAAGAGACGCTATCGGGATCCGGGGGAACGGAAAGGGCGAGCAGGCGAACAAAGCAGGACTCCAGCCAAAGCTCGGCGTTCACCTCGGGGTGATCCTCCTCCATCATGTCGTAGAGGATCTCAACGATGGGCTGCATATTTTTCGCCTTGTAGATGCGGAAATTCTGCCGAATGCCCATCATGGAAAGAAATTTCTCGCTTTTTCCGCCGGAAAAACCGATCCAGGCATAAATGCAGGGGTCGAAGCGGTTGGAGGAGATGTTGTAGGGGAGGGAGCCGTCGCAGTAGATCACGTCACCGGGCTTGAAGGGAACGCCGTTGAAATAGCCCGTTCCGCTGAGCACGTAGTGGAGCTGGTGGCGATCGTTGAAGCGGTTGATCACGTGGTTATCAGGGGCGCGGGAGCAGATGCCGTAGATGCGGAGGGTGGTGGGGCCATCGGGAACAAAATAATCGTCGAAATAGAGATCGCTGTATTTCCAGTAATCGTGAACGGAATAGAGCCGTTCCGTTCGTCCCTGCTTGTTTTGATGTCTCCAATGCATGGGGCGTCCTCCTTTGCCGGTGAGATCACGAGGTATCAAAAAAACAGGAAGCAACCTCGCGGATACTATGATTATACCCCCTTTTTTGCCGAAAGTCAAGAGGTGGTTTTAAAAAAAGTACCCAAATCATGACAAAAAGTTTCCTGACGATGCTTGCTCCAAAAATGAAAATGTGTTAAAATATATGTAAGTCTCATATCGGAAAAATATGGGCAACAAAAACAAAAAAAGGAGAAGAATCATGAAAAAGTTATGCTCATTGGCTCTCGTCCTGTGCATGCTCCTCACGCTGGTGGTAATCCCCACCGCCGCAGAGCCTGCCGCAGCAGAGCACATCCCCTTTGGAGAAAGTGACACCACCTACACCGATGGAAACGGTGTTGTTTACACCATCCTTCGCACCAAGGCAGATTTTCTTGCGATCGAAAACGGCAAGAACTACATCCTCGCCGGTGATATCAATTTGGATATGACCGCGAGCGGTGCAAATACCAGCGCATTCGGTGCAGAGGTAACTGCTTGGTATGAGGGCATTCTGGACGGAAACGGCTATGCAATCTATGGCTATTCCGTTACCGGAGGAAACAATGCAGGCCTGTTCTGGTTTGCAGGAAATGCCACCACCGGCAAGGTTGCCAAGATCACGATTAAGAACCTTTCCTTCGGTACCGAGGAATCTCCCTTCAGCTTCGCTATGACCGGAAACGGCTCCTGCGGCGTGGTTGCAGGTAAGGTTCTCGGCGGCTCCGAGATCGTGATGATCAACTGCCATGCATTTATTAAGCACACCGGTGCAAAGGCTTTGCAGGGCGGCTTCTTCGGCCAGACGCAGGGCGCGGTTTCCTTCCGCTTTGAGAACTGCACCACCAACGGCAGCCTCGTTGGCGCAAACAAGACCGGAGGCTTCATTTCGGCTATTGATAAGACCGGCTGCAGCGCAACCTTTATCAACTGCGCCAACAATGCGAACATCACCGGCACCACGCAGGGCGTTGGCGGCTTCGTTGGTCAGAACACGCAGACCGACACTGTTTTCTACTTTGAAAATTGTGTGAACAACGGCAATATTACTACCGGTACCGACGGCGGCACGGCAGGCTTCCTCGGCTACACCAAGGCAAGCCCTGTGAGCTTCGTGAATTGCGAAAACAAGGGCACGATCAATGCCACCGCATCCTTCGGCGATTTCGTTGGCACGTTCGGTGACACTGCACAGACCTTGAATGTGATCACTCCCGTGGATAAGATTCCCGCCACTCCTGCCGGAAATCCTGCCAAGACCACTGTGAACCTCTCTCTCACCGCCGCCGCTGACGGCACTGCTTCTGCAGGCTGGCAGAAGACCGAGGCGGATGCGAACGGCAAGGTGAAGGTTCGCCTTGTGATCGCCATTTCCGATCAGTATCTGAATGACGTGACTGATATGACTGTGGAGGGCACCTTCGGTCTGACCGCAGGCGGCTCCAAGACCCTCACCGTTGGCAAGGAGAAGATCAAGTTCTATTCCTCTGTTGAGGCCGCAGGCGAGACGCTGGCGGCTGCCGAGGGCTACGTTCTGCTGGCAGTGGTGGTGGAGAACATCCCCGAGGCTGATTGGAACGGAAACGTTGGCATCAAGCTGACCGCAACCGGTGCAAACGGTGCGATCGAGGCTTATCAGTATGATTCCGCGGCAGCGTGATCTGAAACCGTAAGGAGGATAAAAAATGAAAAAGCAATACGTTCTTCCCGCGCTTGAGATGATCGAGACCTCTCTCGAGGACGTGCTCACCGCATCCATTCTGGAGGGCGGAATCGCAGATTCCTACGATTGGGACAACGATCTGGTTTAAGGTCAAGTTTTCATTCGGGAGCCGCCGCGGGTGCGGCGGCTCCCGTTTCTGCCGAGGAGCTCGGCGCTCACCATAATCCCGCAAACCAAATGCAAAAAAGGAGAATTCAAATGAAAAAGCTTTGCTCACTCGCATTGACGCTCTGCATGATCCTTTCGTTGATCTCGGCTGTGTCCTTCACGTCCGCCGCCGAGTTCACCTCCGCGCCCATCGATGCCACCGCCACCACCGCAATCGTGGACGGCGTGGAATATAAGGTTCTGCGCACGGCGGCAGATTTCCTGGCCATCGAGGACCAAACGGGCAATTTCATCTTTGCAAACGACATCAATCTCGACACCACCAAGGAGGGCGACAATGCCCATTTCCTGGATGGCTTCAACGGCATCCCCAACGGAAACGGCTATGCGCTCTACGGCTATGGCATCAATAAGTCGAACAACGGCGGTCTTTTCGACCTGACCACCAAGACCTTCGATATGACCTTCCTCAATCTGTCCTTCGGTAAGGCAGATGCCCCCATTGCCATGCTCTCCAACGGTAACGGCTCCTGCGGAGCAGTGGTTGGTAAGCTGAACACTCCCTGCAATATCACCTTCAAGAATTGCCACGCCTACGTGAATTTCACCGGTGCCGCACATGCGCTGAAGGGCGCCTTCATCGGTGCCGTCCAGGGCGGAACGGTAACCCATAATATCGTTTTCGAGGATTGCTCCTCCAACGGTAAGATCATCGGCAAGAACAAGAACGGCGGCTTTATCGGAAGCCTTGTGCAGACCATCAGCAGCGTTTCCTTCCTGAACTGCGTGAATAACACCCAGTTGGATTGCGTGACGCAGGGCATCGGCGGCTTCATCGGCGACGTGGCCGATAAGGCAAACTACACCCCCAGCGTATCCTTTGAAAATTGCGTAAACAACGGTGCGATCTCGGCCACCGACAACGGCGTTGGCGGTCTGATCGGCTACATCCGCTACAATGCAAACGTTCGCATCAAGAACTGCGAGAACAACGGCACCCTCACCGTCACCGATCCCGCTGCAGGCTTCACCGGCTTCTGGATCGGCAACCCCGTTGGTGACGGCGGCGTGGCCAACATCACCGTGTTCCTCAACGAGGGCGCAGGCCTCATCGGCGCGGAATTCGGCAATAGCGCAAAGCAAACGGCTGAAAACACCGTGATCACCATTGTGAGCTTCGCAGAGAAGCCCATCGGCACCGCCGCAGAGCTGGCTGCCATCAATGCCTCCGGTACCTACACCGTGACGGCTCCCATTACGATTGATAACGCTCTCACTCTTGACGTGACCGGCAAGGAGATCACCCTGAAGCTGGGCGGTCAGACCGTGACCGGCTCCATCATGGTGGTTGGCGACGGCGTGTTCGCTCTGGAGGGCGAGGGCTCGCTGACCGCCGCAGATGCAACCCATCCCGCTCTGATGGTGAGCGGCACCGCAAGCGTGAGCGTGAAGAAGGCCACCGTTGGCGGTATCGCCATCCTGAATGCCAATGCCGAGATCACCGAATCCACGGTGAACGGCAGCATCGGCCTGGGCGGCGCGGCTAAGCTCGCTCTGAATGCAACCGTGAATGCAGGCGCAGAGCCTGTGATCTATCTGGCATCCAAGGCAGAGGCCGAGGTGGATAACACCGTTGAGGTCACTGTTTTCGGCGGCTCCTACATCACCACCGGCGCCACTGCCGTGGTTTGGAGCGAGGCAGGTGCCAAGCTCACCGTGAATGCAGGTGCCTTCACCGCCACCGAATCGGCCATTTCCGTTTCCGCAGGCACCGTGAAGATCGGCGGCGGCAAGCTGATCGCCAAGAATGCGCTGGAGCTGGCGGCCTCCGAGCTTGCCATCGACGTGCAGATCACCGGCGGTAGCTTTGAGGGCACCGAAGCGGCCGTGGCTGTGAACAACCTCAAGGACACCTGCATCGGCCTGATCAAGGGCGGCTCCTTCAAGGGCGCTCTGAAGGCGGTGGATGGCTCCAAGGCAAGCCTTCTGGCCTCTGCCGGCAGCTTCGATGCCGAGCCGGATGCCAAGTTCCTCCAGCAGTACTACGTAGCGGCAAAGAACGCCGAGACCGGCCTCTATGAGGTGATCCTCCACACCTGCGACTATGAGGGCGTGGAATATGAATACATGAATAGCGGCTCTCACTCCAAGTCCTGCAAGATCTGCGGCGAAAAGGTGACCGAGGCGCACGCATGGTCCGAGTATCAGGACAATGGCGACGGCACGCACTCCAAGTTCTGCGAGGGCTGCCAATCCAAGTCCAATCCTCAGGAGCACGTGATCAAGACCGTCGACAATAAGGATGGCACCCATAAGAACACCTGCTCCGGCTGTGATCTGAACGAAAGCGTGGCACACGTTTATGAAAACGGTGCCTGCAAGGAGTGCAAGGCCAAGGAATCCTCTGCCACCTCTGCAAGCGGCGGTGAGGAAAAGGGAGGATGCGGATCCGCCGTTTCCGCGCTGGGTCTTGTGATGGTGCTGGCTCTGGCCGCACCCATGCTCAAGAAGGGCAAGAACGACTAAGGTCAGACGCAAGGCAATCTTAACCCTGAATCAACCGGCAGAGGAGCGCTTTGCCTCGGCGCCGGTTGATCCGCGAAAGGAACAAATTTGAAATGAAAAGCAAAAGAACCCTGAAAAGAGTCCTTCTGTTGATGCTTTGCTGCGCGATGTGTCTCCCCATGCTCTTTTCCTGCAAGGAAGAGGGGAATGCTTCGGAGATCACCACCGAGGCACTCGATCAAGAGGAGATCACCGAGGCCGCGGGCGACACCGAGTGGGTGCTGATCCGCTCTGTGAACAGTGGCGAAAAGACGAAGGCGCTGAGCCTCACCGTTCGGGATCTGCTTCGGGAGATGACCGGCGCGAAGGTCACCATGATGACCGATGATTATGCTGAGATCGAGCCGATGGAGGGCAGAAAATATTTTCTTCTCGGCGGCACCTCCATGAGCCTTTCCAAAAAGGCCAAGGGAGAGGCCGAGCCGGGGGAGGCAGTGTTCCTCTTTGAGGAGAGCTGTCTTGCCATCTATGCCGCTGAAGAGAATCTTCTGTGGATCGGCGTGCAAAGCTATTTCAGCACCTATTATTCCGAGGAGGACGGCCTCCGCATGCCTAAGGAGGGCAAGGCAATGAAATTAGATCTTTCCGCAGATATGAGAGGCGGCTGGGCGTTGCCCTTCCCCTCCTATGACGGCGGCGAATTCAATCAGACTCTTTATTCCACGGGCTATGGCGCAGAGGAGAACAATTCTCCCAGCGTGATGCACGTGATCACCGACACCGATGCTTCCGAATTCAATCTCTATCTGGCGAAGATGGATGAGCTTGGCTATCAGAAGAGCTTCTCCAATGCCATCGACAGCAATCTTTACGCTGCTTACAGGGATTCCATTGGCACCAATATCTACGTTTACTACACCGCCGCAGTCGGCAGTAAGACCGGCACTGCGCGGGTGATCTGGGATCGCAGCAGCAACGTGAGCCTGGAGGACTTCAATTACACCACCGATGCAAAGGGACAGGCTGAGTTCTATATGTTCAATATGAACTCCAATGCCGAGGACACCCTGCTCATCCGCTTGGCCGACCGCTCCTGGATCGTGATCGACGGCGGCGTGACGGGCTGGAGCTCCACCGACCCCGAAAAGAAATTTGCCGATGCGCTTTATGATTTCATGGCCTCCAAGTCCGAGCTGGCCGCGGGCGAGAAGCTGGTGATCGCCGCATGGCATCTCACCCATGCCCACCGCGACCATTGTCTGGCCTTCGGCGCACTGCTGGAGAAGCACCATGATAAGATCGAGCTGCAGAGAGTGCTGGCCAATGTTCCCGACCATAGCACCATCGCCTCCGATCAGATCTCCAATTATCCCCAGTTTAAGGACGTGATGATGAAGGTCAACCTCTATTATCCCAATGTGATGTATCTGAAGGCGCACGCGGGCATGGAGATCCAATTGGCCGACGTCTCCTTCACCGTCCTGCACACGGCCGACGATATGGCCGACTACTGGTCGGATAATAAGGATATCTACACGGGAACGTGGAAGTTTGCATGGGACAGTGGCGACAAGAACACCTACCGCACCGAGTATAAGGTCTACGATTTCAACAACTCCTCGATGCTCACCATGATCAACGTGGCGGGCTTGAAGGTGCTTTCCCTCGGCGATGGCTTCCGCGCCGATCAGACTATGGTGCCCTATTTCTCGCTGGAAACGCTCACGCCCCACGTGCTCAAGCTTTCCCACCATTTCTTCAACGATGAGCTGATCCCCTTCTATTCTCAGCTGGTGAACCTGAAAAAGCCCATGTATGCCATCGTCACGCACACCTCCTATTCCAAAGCAAATGCCAAGGACTATTGGGTGAAGTCGATCAAGGCTGAAAACGGGCAGTACTTCACCGAGGCCAGTGCCGACTATATCTTCGGCTATCAGCTGGTGGACGGTCAGATCGTGCAGAAGAAATATCCTGCCACCTATTCGTTTATCAATCAGGGTAAATGATCAAATTCGCAAGAAAGAAGGAACAAACGATGAAAAAGAAAATTCTCCTGATCCTGCTGGTTCTCTCGCTCACAGTCTCCGTGCTTGCGGCTTGCGGCGGCGATGAGAATCCGTCTGCGCAGGAGGGAGGCACCACCGCCGAGCAGGAAAGCTCTGCGCTGGCAGAGCCGATCCTTCCCGATCTGGACTATGATTTTGCTTCTGTCACCATCCATATCCGCAATGATGATGAAACCATCAAGGAGATCGGTCTGGATCAAACGGGCGAGGCACTTTCCTCCGAGCTTTTCCGCCGCAACGAGGCCGTTCAGGAGCAGCTGAACGTGGAGCTGAAGGTGGTCAAGAGCGAGGGCTGGCAGAATTACAATGCCGCCATCAATTCTCTCCGCGATTCCATCCTGAACAATCTCGGAACCTTCGATCTGGTGGCCACTTGGTCGCCCAGAGGCCCCATTCTGGCCGCCGAGGGGCTTTATCAGGATCTGAACTCCTTCGAGTATTTCGATGCTTCGCAGGAGTGGTGGAGCCAAACGATGCTTAGCACTCTGCAGGTCAATAATAAGCTCTTCCTTGCCACGGGCGACATCTCCACCACCTACATGGATGAGGCCTTCACTGTGATCTTCAATAGCGATATTGCCGCCGCGCAGGGCTACGACTACAGCGTTTTCTACGACGTGGTCGAAGCTAAGGAATGGACGATCGAATATCTCTCCACCCTCTCCAAAAACGCTTACTCCAATCTGGACGGTATCCCCGGCAGAACCGGCGGTGACGTTTACGGCCT
Organism: Eubacteriales bacterium; assembly: GCA_045659845.1. Classification (GTDB taxonomy): domain Bacteria; phylum Bacillota; class Clostridia; order Oscillospirales; family CAG-272; genus UMGS1865. The sequence continues at coordinate 4,683 of JAZRCQ010000235.1, read as the reverse complement.
TGTGGTTCAGGAGACCATCAACCTTCAGTCCTTCTGGAGCGGCTCCGAGATCAATATCGTCCCCAACAACGGCGTAGAGCGCCCCGAGCTGACCTTCAACACCGAGTACATTCAAAACGTGTATGAGGCCGTTCGCGATCTGGTAGTGGACAACGAGGGCGTTGTGGTCAATTCGATTTCGGATCATCTGCTTGGCTCTTCCAACGTCGATGACGCGCTGAAGTATTTCGCCGCGAACAAGTCACTCTTCTTCCTCAGCCGTCTTGGTCAGCTGGCTCAGCTCACCAGCATGGAAACCGACTACGGTCTGCTTCCCATCCCGCTCTATTCCTCCTCTCAGGAGAACTACAGAACGCATATCCATGCCTGTACCATGTGGAGCATTCCGCTGGATGCAAAGAATTCCGAGATGAGCTCTGCCGTGCTCACTGCCATGGGTTATCACAGCAACCGCCTCGTGATCGACGCGCACTACGATAAGCTTCTGAAAACCCGCTACGTGAAGGACACCGAGTCCGGCTACATGATCGACCTGATCTACAACAACATTTATATGAACTTCGATGCCGTTTACAACGAAGCGCTCGGAAACAAGAGTGATAAGACCACGCTTCCCGTGTTCATCTTCCACTCCCTGCTCCTGAACAGCGATTCCTCTGTTGCTTCTTGGTACGCTCGCAATAAGGGCGCTCTGGAGTCCAACTTCAACGCCATCATCGAAGGCTTCTATAAGTAACCACCCAAAAACCTCCCCCGAGGTAGCCCTTTCAGGCTGCTTCGGGGGGAGGTTTGAGTTTTTTGAGGGAAACTTTTTGGGAAAAGTCCCTGTGGATTTTTTGAGGGGGACTTTTTTCAAAAAGTCCCCCTCGAATACCCTCATAGTCCCCATTTCTAACTTCACTTTAGAGTTTTCAGGGTTGGTGGCCCCTGAAAACTTGCGGGAGCCTGCTACCGTCAGCGCAGGGAGAAAGAAGCTTACGCCCTGACTACAGATCGAGGCAGGACCACCCCCCCCACACGATCCACAAAAACTTGCAAAAGTTTTTGAAGGGAGTTTGAGGGAAACTTTTTCCCAAAAAGTTTCCCTCAAAAAAAATATTATCTCAGATTTCGCGGAAGTTTTCGATGCGGTGGAAGGTCATGTAGTTGCTGTTGTGGTAGGTCTCGGCGCCGTTGAGGGCGGTGCGGCAGAGATAGATGATATCGTTGCCGTCGAAGGAGAAATCCACGTACTGGAAGCCGATGCGCGCGCCGTCGGGATCCTGCTCGCGGTAGTCCATGAGGTCGGTCACAAGCTCCCAATGCAGGGTGTCCTTGGAGCGCATCATGGAAAGGAGGGTGCGCTTGCCGCTATCCTCGGGGCAGGTGATGCGGGTGCAGAGCGTGTAGTAGTAGTCGGATCCGGGATCCTTCTTGATCTCAAACTTCGAGTGGTTTGCGGGGAAATCGATGGCGCGATCGAAAATGAGGGGAGCCTCGGGATGCTCGGTGTCCACCAGATAGCGGATGATGAGACCATAGTTGGGGGTGAGGTTCTTCATATCGTAGCGCATATAGTTATAGAGCTTGCCGTCGGGAGCCACGCAGAGGCAGCCCTCGATATTTCCGTTGGACTTGCCCTTGGGCAGGCCCTCCCAGTTTTCGTTGTAGGGCAGGGGCTCGGCGAAATCCCAGCTGGAGGCATCCAAAAGATCGGCATCCGCGTCGGCGGACATCACCATAGGCGCGTGGTAGCCCTTGCCCCATGCACCCCACTCCAGCGTGTTGTAGATCCTGCCGTTGTATTCCAGAACGGGCTGAGGGTTCTTATGCACGCCGGCGTTTTTCTTTTTGCCGTTGCTGCCGCGCAGAAGCACGGTGGGATCGGTGAAGGTTTTGCCGCGGTCATAGGAGGCGCCGATGAGAAGATCGCCATACTCAGTGGAGCAGCCGAGGATATAGAGAACGCCGTGATGCAGGAAGGGCTTGCCCCAGAAGCAGGGGAAGACCTCGCTGACGTATTCCCAGGTTTTTCCGTTGTCCTCCGAGCCGAAGAGCAGGGTGAGATTCTGGGGCGCGCCGCCCTCAAAGAGATCCATGGAGGTGAGCAGATAGCCATCGGGGAAGGCGAGGAGGGTGGGGCTGCAGAGGAAGCGACCCGAGAAGGAATAAACGGTGTCCTGCGGATGCAGATAGTTCACGGTGGTGCCAACGGCCACACCGGTGCGGGCCTTTCTCACGGCACTGGTGATGCCGTTGCAGGCAACGTAGAAATCATAATCCCGCTCGGTGGCGAGATCCTCGATGCGGAAGCTGCAGGCCGTGGTGTCGCCCAGCTTTTCAAAGCTCTCTGCCTCGCATTCCTTGCAGAACACGGTGTAGGTGGCGTTTTCCTCGCAGGGGAGCCAGAAGAACTCGATCGAGGTGGCCTTGGGCACGATGCGGCAGATATAGATGTCGGCGCCCTCAAAGGGAGGACGGTAGGGGCGATAGCTCCATCCAATATGTGTTTTCATAAGATTCTCCCAAAAGATAAAAGTTTCAAAAGTGCAGATGACGGGATGACCTCGCGGCGGAGGTCATCCCGATTGCGGTGCAGGGTCAGCCCTGCTTCATCATATCTTCGAACAGAACGTTGTCGTTCACCACACCGTCGGTGGAAAGCGACAGAGTGAGGATATCCTCCGAGGAGCAAACGATCATGCTGAATTCGGGTGCATTATAAGCTTTCATGGTGATTCTCTCCTTTTCGCTTGATTTCAGTTGGCGGTGTTCACGAGGCTGTAGGTGGTGAGATAAACACCGTCCACGAATACCACGCAGAAGCTCTCGCCCTTCACGGTGCCGCTCTCGGTGGTGACCACGGGGGTGACCTCAAGGATCAGCAGGTGGGTGTCAACGGGAATATTGGTCACGTTGATGGCCACGAAGTAGTTGCCCTCATCCGGAGTGATGGTCTTGGCGGCATCGCCGTCGAAGCTGAGGATGGAGGAATAGGCGGTGGAGGAGGTGTAGGTCTTGATGCCGCTTGCAGCGGTGGGGGTGGAGGTGGTGTTGGAGCTTGCGAAGTAGCGAACGGAGGTCTCAAAGCCTGCAGAGGCGTAGGAGAGACCGTCGATCTCGGCGATCATACGGATGGAATACTTGCCGTTTTCGATGGCGCTGCTCTGCGTGCCAACGAACTCAATGGCCTTCTCCTCCTTGGCAACGGGGTCGCCGCCGATAAGGAGGATGTCGCGGATGCTGCTGGAGTTATCTTTTCCGTTAGTATTAAAAATGTTGTTAAAGATAGAATTGTAATCGGTGAAGCTGGTCTTTCCCTTGCCGCCCATGAATGCAAGACGAATGTACTGCGCCTCTACGCCTTCCATATTGAAGGCCATTGCGAATGCATCGTCCTTGCCTTCAACTTGATAGTTGGAGACGCCTCCATAGCGATCCTTGCCGAGATATGCTTCGGGGAAATAGTCGTATACGAGGTTTTCAACAAGGAGCTTTTCGGAACGCATCTCGGCAAAATCATAGTAAGAGTAAAGCGTCCAGTTTACACCGTCGTTGCTGACATAAATGTCCGCGGAGGTGGGGGGATTGGTGAATACATTTTTGCCGTTCTGCGCAAAGATCATGTAATCCACTCTTTTGGTTGCACCGAAGTTGTAGGTTACCATGGAGGAGTAGATGTAGCCCTCTTCCGAGTTTACGTTGGTATCCTTCTTGGTTTCACCATTGCAGTTGTAGAAATAAGTGTCGAGGAGCCATCCGCCTGCTCCAACAGCTACGCCATCCAGCTTCTGGCCGCCCTGCGTCCATACTGCATCACTGATGGCGGAGATGGGACGGTCGAGCTTGGAGACACCGATGATGGAAACGCCGTAGGAGGTCTTTGCATTGTCGGCAATGCCGGCCTCATCCAGCACGCCGGACTTGGGGCTGGAGGTCAAACCAAGGGTAAGATTGGTGCCCAAATTGGTGTAGGAATAGGTTCCATCCTCGCCCTTGAGTAGCTTTTCCATTGTAACTCTGTCCACGGTGCCGAGGTGATCCACCTCGTCGTTGTTGTAGCCGAGCGGTCTTGCGGGAACGAAGACCGTGGCGGCACTGGCGGTGATGCAGGAGGTTACGAGAATCACTGCCGTCAGGATCAGGAGAACTGTTTTCTTCATAAATGCTCCGTTCCGATGTGCTTTTTGCGCATCCTTGTTTATTTCACTCCTCTGCGGAAGCCGCAGAAGGTGTTGACCTTATTATAAAGGACAATCCCAAGAATTACAAGAAAGAAATCACGGAGCTGATGCAACAAATCACGCTTTTGATAAATTATTATGTCGAAATTAGCCGAATTGGGCAAGGATTGCGGCAAATGCTTCTGCAAAATGTGCAACTTGAACGATGCCGAAGGAGCCTCTGTGCCGCTCCTCGGGAGCAGATGGAGCGATTGCAATGCAAAAAGCCTTCCGTCTACAACTCCTCAGTTCCATCCCTTCAGTAGTGAAACGTTAGCTCCATCTTACATAGGGGAGCCTTCCGAACTGCAGCTCTCTAATTAATGTTTTTCAAAATTTTGGGGATAGAAAGCTAAATTCCCAAGTCTCCGCTCTCTAAATAAGCCTCCCCTGTGCATAGGGTAAGGCGCAAAGCGCCGACGAATTTGCCTGCGGCAAAGTTCGCGGTGGCTCGCGGAGCGAGACGGTAGGGTTGTTTCTT
>JAZRCQ010000234.1:0-18251 GCA_045659845.1 Eubacteriales bacterium | reverse complement strand
GCTCCTCGGAGCCTCTGCGCGGTGCTTTTTTTTATTTTATAGCTTGGAATAGCCGTGGCTATTCATGATCGCATCGATCCGCTTGCCCTCGCGGCACAAGGGGCATTCCAGCGAGCTGCAGGCAAAATAGTCCGGCAGATCCTTGGGATTGAACACCGAGTTCACAGCAAAGCCTCCGGATTCCTCCACCGTGGAGAAGATCGAGGCAATACCGACCACCTCGCCGCCGTAGTACTTCACTGCCTCTGCCGCCAGCTTGGCCGTGTGGCCCGTGGCAACGGAAATGGCGAGGATCAGCACGTGCTTGCCCTTCACCATGGGAACCACGTTGTCGCGGAACATGATCTGCGAGGTGTTGGTGAGCTCCGGAGTCACCACGTAAACGGTTTGATGCGCATTGATATTGGCAAAATCGTTCTTGGTCAGCTCTCCTGCCAGGCAGGTGCCGATCACCTCGGTGCCGTCCAGACAAAGAATGGTGTCCACGATCGTGTTGGAATAACGGTAGCCATTGCAAAGCTCTCTTGCAACCGCCTTCGCCTCGGAATAGCGGGATTTTTGCGCGGATACATCGATATAATAGTTGCTGTGGGAGCGAGTGGTGGTGAAATGTCCTTTCGCTACGCGCAGGTGGAGATTCGTCCCCTTGGATTTGATTTTCACAATGCTTGTGGTTGGCATAACGTCCTTCTCCTTGCAATTCTTGAGATCCCCAACGCGGGGAGTTGCTTTTATTATACCTTATTTCTCTGCAGATTGCAATAGATTTTTGTTAAAATCCCTTTTTGTCTGTAAATTCCTCTCAAACAGCAAGGGCGGAGCCGATCCACACGCTCCGCCCTTGCCGATAGGCTCAAGGATCACGCCTGCACTTCCTCATCCGGAAGGAGCCGGCGCCGCCGAAGCTGCTTCTGCAGCCTTGAGACCTCGCGCAGCAGCGCCTCGCGACGCTCCTCCTCACATTCTCCCAGCTCCAACCAAAGCATGGAAAGCTGCAGCTGCGAATGGTAGATCACTTTTGTTTCCTCCGGCACGCGCCAGCGATCGCGGCGACGCCAACGGATCCGCAGGCGATCGGAGATCACAATGGTCTCCAGTCCCGCGCATCCCGCGAAGATCGCCTTGCCAACCGTGATCCTGCGATCGGGGAACAGCACCGTGCTGAGCCAATAGCAATCCGCAAAGGCTCTCTCGCCCACGTAGCAAACTCCCGCAGGCAGGCTGATGGACACCAGCGCGCAATGCGCGAAGGCCCGTTCCTCCACTCGAACCAGCGAGGACGGCAAAAACACCGTTTCCAAGGAAATGCACCGGAAGAACACGCCTTCGGAAAGCACCTTCACGCCGTCCGGCAGGCGCATCTCTCGGAGCGATACGCAATGGGTGAAGGCCTCCTCACGGATCTGCTGCAGATCACTGCCGAAATTCACGGTCTCCAGCGACGTGCAAAAGGCAAAGGCACGACGCTCCACGCTGGTCATCGCATCGGGAAGATCCACTCGCGTGAGCGAACGGCAGTCCAGAAAGCATCCCTGCCCCAAGCGGCTCACCCGCTCGGGAATGGCGATCCGCTTCAGGGAATGACATCCGCAAAAAGCATAGTTTCCGAAGGCCGTCAGCGAGTCGGACACCATCACGTCCTCCAGCGATTCACAGCCGCTGAACAAAAAGTTTCCTAAAAACCGAAGCTTGCGCGGGATACGGATGGAGCGAAGCGACTTGCATCCGCTGAAGGCACCTCTTCCAACGTAGGCCACCGCGTCGGGCAGATCGATCTCCTCCAGAGAGCTGCATTCCCCGAAGGCATGGCTTCCCACCGTGTTAACGCTGTCGGGCAGCAGGATCCTTTTCAGAGCGGTGCAGCCCACAAACGTGCTATGCAGGATCGCCGTGACCGTGGAGGGGATCTCCACCTCCTCCAGCTCCGTGCAGCCTCTCAGCGCATAAGCGCCAAGCTGCGTGAGCCCCGTTGGCAGCACCAGATTGCGCAGGCTCTTGCAATCGCGGAAGGCCGACTCTCCGAGGGAATACACCGATCTGGGCAGGAGTGCCGTGGTCAGCGAGACGCATCCCCGAAAGGCCGCCTCTCCGATCTCCAAAAGCCCCGACGGCATGGTGACCACGCGAAGCCTCGTGCAATCGCGAAAGGCGTTGCGATGAATGGCCGTCACGCCCTTTCCCAGCGTTACGCCAACGATCCGACGGTTGGCGCGGAATGCCCCTTCTCCGATGGATTGTACCGATTCGGGCACAACGGGCTCCTCCTCCTCGCCATGATAGCGGATCAGCTCCCCGTTTCGGATCTCGAAATCGATGGCATTTTGCGCCTCTTCCGGATTCCCTTCCCTTTTTTGATTCTGCTTTGCCTTCTCTTTTTTCATACCCCTCGTTGAACCTTTCTCTCAAAAGCACTTCAAACCGATCCCGCCCATCGGGCGGGATCGGCTTTTCATTGGTTCTTATTCTGCCTTGGGAGCCTCTGCGCGCTCGCTTCCGCTGAGGGCGATCTTACCGCCCGCAATTCCTGCGATCATCGCGCCCAGGTCGATACCCGTGGCCTCGCGCAGGCCTTCCATGACCTGGCTTGTGCTGTTCATCACGTCCTTCACCATCTTGGTGGAGTTGCCGTCACCGTACATCACGATCTTATCGGTCTGAGACAAGGGAGCGGCGGCGTTGCGAACAACCTCAGGCAGCGCGGCAAGGTACATTTCCAGCACCGAAGCCTCGCCCATCTTCTTCTGAGCCTCGGCCTTCTTTTCGATCGCCTCTGCCTCTGCAAGTCCCTTGGCACGGATACCCTCGGCCTCCTGCTCCATAGCGAAGCGAAGTGCCTCTGCCTCTGCCTTCTTTGCCTCGGCCTCCTGCACTGCGCGATAACGATCGGCCTCGGCCTCTCTCTGCTTCTTCACCAGCTCTGCAGCTGCCTTCTGCTCTGCCTCGTACTTGAGAGCGTCTGCCTTCTTGCGGATCTCCGCATCCAGCTGTCTTTCCTTCAGAGCGATCTCCTTCTCGGCCAGCTCTGCCTCCTTTTCGCGGCGTGCGATGTCGGCATTCACCTTGGTGACCTCGATGGTCTTTCTCTGGGTTTCCTGCTGAATGGAATATGCGGCATCGGCCTCTGCTCTCTTGGTTTCGGAGCGAACGGTCATGGCTGCCTGCTGAACTGCCAGCTCGGCATTCTGCTCGGCGATCTTCTTCTCGGCCTCCACGCGAACGGCGTTGGCCTCCTGCTGAGCATTTGCCGTGGCAATCGAAATATCTCTCTGCGCATTTGCCTTGGCGATCTGCGCGTTCTTGCGGATCTGCTCCACGTTGTCGATACCCATGTTTTCAATGGTTCCGGCAGCATCCTTAAAGTTCTGAATGTTGAAGTTCACCACCTCAACGCCGAGCTTCTCCATGTCGGGCACCACGTTTTCGGTGATCTTCTTGGCAACGCCCTGACGATCCTGCACCATTTCCTTCAGGCCAACGGAGCCAACGATCTCACGCATATTACCCTCCATCACCTGCGTGATCAGCGTGACCATGTCCTCACGGCGCAGATTCAGAAGCGTTTCCGAGGCTCTTTCCAGCAGCTCGGGATCGGAAGAGATCTTCACGTTGGCAACACCGTCCACCGTGACGTTGATAAATTCGTTGGTGGGCACAGCTTCGCTGGTCTTCACGTCCACCTGCATCACGCGCAGGGACAAGCGGTCCACGCGGGTGATAAAGGGCATTCTCCAGCCGGCCTTACCGATCAGGATCCGCTTTTTGCCAAGTCCCGAAATGATGTAAGCCGTGTCGGGCGGAGCCTTCATATAGCCCAGCGCGAAGAACAGAAGGATGATTGCGGCCAGAATGACGATTGCGATTACCATTTTTCAGGTCCTCCTAAAATAAATTTTTTATGATACAGCTGCATCATGGCTATATTATAACACACAGTCATGTGATTGTCAATAGGTTTCTTGAGATTTTTTTGAAAAATTTCAAGATTTTTTATTCCTCGATCCCCATCTGAGCCATCAGGCGCTTATTGAACTCCAGCGCGGTGTTGTAGCCCATGCGCTTCTGGCGGTTGTTCATGGCCGCGATCTCTAAAATAATGGCCAGATTTCGGCCGGGACGAACCGGCACGGTGATGGACGGCACGTTGATCCCCAGAATGTTGATCGTTTCGTCATCCATGCCCAGGCGGTCGTACATCTTGCCCTCCACCCAATTTTCCAGCTGAATCACCATATTGATCTTTTCGGTGTCCTTCACGGCGCCCACGCCGAAGAGGCGGCGGATATCCACGATGCCGATGCCCCGAAGCTCCACGTAGTGGCGGATCATCTCGGGGGCGGAGCCAACCAGCGTTTTCTCCGAAACCTTCTTGATCTCCACGGCATCGTCGGCAATGAGGCGGTGGCCTCTTTTTACCAGCTCGATAGCCGTCTCGCTCTTGCCGATGCCGCTATCGCCCAGCAAAAGCATACCCTCACCGTAGACCTCCACCAAGCCGCCGTGTCGGGTGATGCGGGGGGCCAGATGATTATTCAGAGACGCGATCAGGCTGGACATGATGGGGCTGGTCTTGATCTGCGTGCGAAGCACGGGCACCTGCATCTGTCTTGCCCGCTCCACCAGCGTTTCATCGGTGTTCAACCCCGTGGTGTAGAGAATGGCCACGGGCTTTGCATCCACCAGCCGATAAAGCCTTTGCTTTTTGGTGGCCTCGTCCAGCGAGTGCAGATACTTCGCCTCCGCCTTTCCCATCAGCTGGATCCGCTCCTGCTCAAACACCTCGTAGAACCCTGCCAGCGCAAGTCCCGGACGATTGATCTCGGGCGTTTCGATCATGATCTGATCAAAATGCTCGGGACGCACGATCACCTCAAAATGAAATTCCTCAACAATCTTTGAAAGCGCGATCTTATAGGTTTCCTTCATTGTTTCCGTTCCTTTCCGCAGAACAGCGGAGCCTTCTGCCTTATTATTCTATATTGTAGCACATTTTTTCGGAAAAAGAAATAGTTTTCAAAAAATAATTCGCGATTTTTCACAGATATTCACAAATCGGAAACAAGTTTCTTGTATAATGGAGTGTAGAAATCCCTGCAAGGAGGAATCCGATATGAAACGCTTTCGCTTGATCCTCGCGCTGCTTGCCCTTCTGGCCATCACGGTCACGTTGGCGGCGTGCGCCTCCAAGGATCAGAAGCCCGTTGCCAACGTTGGACAATGGGAGATCCTTTATGAGGAGCTCCGCTATGAGACGCTGGCCTATCTCAGCACCCATGAGAACGCCACGGAGGAGGAGCTTCGTGCCGCCGCAGAGCAGGCCATCAAGGAAACCTACGCCATTCTCGCGCTTTGCGCCGAGCGCCTTTCACTCTCCGTTGAAACCGATAGCGTGCAAGCCATCGTGGATGCAGAGCTGGAAAAGGCCGTGAATGCGCTGGGCGGAGAATCCGATTTTGAAGCCTACCTTGAGGGAATGCACCTCACCCAAAGCCTGATGCGCCGCAAGCTGGCCGTCACCCATCTGCAGATCCAATTGGAGGCCGCCGTGTTCAAGGGAACGCAACTGGAAAGCAAGGAGAGCCTCATTGCCTGGCTGGATACCGGCAACTATGCCCGCGTTCGCCGCATCGTGATCCCCAAGGCACTCGGCGAGGACACCGCCACCGCTCTGCATCAGGCTCTGGCCGACGGTGCCGATCCCACCGCGCTGTTCACCGCCGAGCAGATCGCACAGGGGGCAAAATGCCATCCCGCCGAGTATTTCTTCCGCGACCTGAAGGGCACCGAAACCGAGCGCGAGGTGATGAATCTGCTCCCGCTGGGGCAGGTCACCCGCCTTTTTGAAGAACATGAAAGCTACGTTTGCTACGTGCGCGTGGACAACGATCGCGAAACGCTGGTGAATTATCAGGCCGTAACGGCTCTTGAGCAGTACCGCGAAAAGGCGCTGGCCCCCCTCATTGAGGAAAAGGCCGCCGCGCTGACGCTCGTTTGGAATGAGCTTGGCGCCTCCCTCACCCTGAAGAATCTTTCCTGATCCTATATCCTAAAGAAAGGAGAAACGTCCCGTGGCATATCGCAGCAGGCGCTATCGCCGCAGAAGAAGCGTTGGAGGCAGGCAACGCCTGCACCCTTTTGCCATCGTTGGCATCTGCGTGGCCGCGGCCATTCTCGTCACGCTTCTGATCGGCAATCTTCTCAACCGTTATCTCGACGACGAAACGCTTCAGCGCCTGGAGGGAGTTACTCCCGAGGCGCTTCCCGAGGAAAATGCCCCCGAGCGCGCCGTTCCCTATGTCCGCGCGTATCCCTTCCGTCTCGGTTCCTCCACCTCCTCTCTCGGAGAGGGAGAGAACGGGCCTCCCGCCGCGCTTTCCATTTCCATCAACGATCCGAGCGGCACGCTGACCTACGTCTCCGACGTCAGCCGCCTGCAAGGGCTCACGGGCAATGACCGCGTTCCTCTGAAGTCCTCTATGGAAGCAATTTGGCAAACGGTACCCTATCTCTCGGGTGTGTTCTATCCGCAAGCACTCAACCAATCGGGCCACGACGCCGTTTATGCCGCCACGGTAGCCGAAGGCGCTCTGTTGCGAGAATTTGTTCGCGCAGGAGCCTCCGAGATCCTTCTCGCAGGCCTTCCCGCCGAGGCTGATCGCATTCCCGAGGTTGCCGCCTACGTGCAGACCGTGAGCGCCATGCTCGGACAGGTTCACGTTGGGATTGCCGTGCCGCTGGACGTAGCCTCCGCGCCCGAAAGCTGGGAGCTGCTTCCCTCCTTGAGCGGGATCGCCGATTTTCTGGCCATCGATCTGCGCACTTGCACCGAGGAAGCGCTGGAGGAATCCCTGCTCAGCGCCAATTACTATATCGTTCAATATCGGATGCGGCTTCTCCTTTCCGAGGAGCAAACGGCCTATATCACCGCCGCAGAGGCCACCGTTTCGGATTTCCAGATCGTGAGCCGACCGCAAACCAATCCATGAAAAAAATCGCAGAACCATTTCTTGGTTCTGCGATTTTTTCATCGCTTATAAAAGCGTCTCTGCCTCCGCCATTTCAATGCCGCCGCAGATCTCTCCCTGCGGATGGAAAACGGAAAGCAGCAGCTCGCCCGCTCGCTCGCGGCTCACCGCGTAGCCCTCGGGCGGCGCGGTCACGAGCATCTCCCGCAAAACCGACAATCCCCGACCGTCGGCCTTGGCCATGGCTTCCTTCCCCGTCCATAGCTCCAAAAAGCGAGCCTCGTCGGGGCACTCGGCAAAGTATGCCAGATCCGCTTCAGCAAGCCACCGCTCGGCCATCGCCTGCAGGCGCGCAGGCTTGCGATCGCCGCATAGCTCCTCGGCATCCACGCCAATACGCCCCTCGCCAACCAGCAGGGCGCAAACCGAATGATTCGCCGAATGGGAGAAGCTGAAATCCACCCCCGCCATCGCCAATTCAGGACGCCCCATGGAGGATCTGCCCAACCGCACCGCAGAAAGACCGCATCGCTCCAGTGCCCTCTGCAAAAGCAAAACGCAGGCAATGCTCGCCCGCGCGGCGTCCTCGCTCATGCGAAGCCAAGCCGCCCGTTGGTCGCCAACGTCGAGCGTCACGCGCTCCAGAAGCACCTCCCTGCAGGGGAGGTCCCGATGATCCACAGCAAGCACCATCAGCATGGGAAATCCTTTCTCCGACGTTGTTTTTTTTTGAAAAAGCCCTTGACAAAACAAGCGATCGGCGGTATAATTAAAATAAGAATAGGTCTAATTTTAGCATTTAACAGAAACGAGGGCAAAGCAATGACAAAGCAACGGGAATTGATCCTGCAGATCCTGAACCAATCCGACCGCCATCTCACGGCCGATGAGGTGTTTTTTCTGGCCAAGCTGAAGATGCCCAGCATCGCCATGGCCACTATCTACAACAATCTCAACGCCATGACCGACGCCGGCATCGTTCGCCGCGTGCATCTGGACGGCGGTGCCGATTGCTTTGAGCGCACCTCCGAGCCTCACGATCATCTGCTTTGCGACGGCTGTGGCAAGCTCTCCAACGTTCGCATTCCTCGTCTCTCGGAAACCCTTTCCGCAGGGCTTGGCATGCCCGTGGAGTCCTATGATCTCACCGTGCATTATCTCTGCCCCGAGTGTCGCCCCAAGCATTGATATGGATAGAAGCCCCCGCTTTGGCGGGGGCTTTTTTTAAAGTCTTCCGATCAGATCCGTGAGAAGCTCCCAAAAATCCTCCACCGAATCCAGATCCAAGGCCTCGTCAGGCGAGTGGATATCCTTCATGTCGGGGCCGATGGAGATCATATCCATGTCGGGCACGTGGGAGGAGATCACGCCGCATTCCAAGCCGGCATGGATGATTTCCACCTGCGCATCCTTTCCCGTTTTTGCCTTGTAGGCAGCCAGATAGGCATCCCGCAACGGAGAAACGGGAGCATAGGCCCATCCGGGATAACGACTGTAATGCTTGGTCTGACATCCCGTGAGCGCGGCCAACAGATCCAGCTCCCGAATGGAATCGTCCAGCTGTCCCTCCAGCGAGGAACGGCCGGAGAACACAAACCGAAGCTTGCCTTCCTCCCATTCGATCACGCCAAGATTGCGGGAGTACTCCACCAAGCCCTCCACCTGTTGGCTCATTTTCATCACGCCGTTGGCCACGCAAGCAAGCAGAGCCACGGCCTTTTTCGTTGCCTCGGCATTCATAGCCGCGCCGTCGCTCTCCACCGACTCGCAGGTCATCCTGAAGCCGCGATCGTCGGCGCTCAGCTCTCTTGCGATCTGCTCGGCCTCCTCCGCGAGAACAGAGGATGCCGCCATTCCGTCGGCCACGGCGATCCTCGCCTCACATTCGCGGGGGATGGCATTGTCCTTGGAGCCTCCCTCCAAGCGGCAAAGACGAAGCTCCATGCGCTCCGCCAAGGCGGAAAGAAGCCTGCCCATCACCTTGTTTGCATTGGCGCGGCCGCCGTTGATATTCACGCCCGAGTGACCGCCCATCAGGCCCTCCACGCGCACGCGGAGCGTTTCGGAAATGCATTCCTCGCTCTGATAGCACATCACCAAATCGCTGCGCAGGCCTCCCGCACAGCCAACCGTCACGATGCCCTGCTCTTCACTGTCCATATTGATCATTCTGCGCGCCGTTACGCGACTGTAATCGAAGGCATGGGCACCGTTGAGCCCCACCTCCTCGGCCGTTGTGAACAGGCATTCAAAGGCGGGATGCGCCTCCATAGCACCGTCCAGAATGGCCATCATCACCGCCACGGCAATGCCATTGTCGGCTCCCAGCGTGGTGCCCGTGGCGCGCAGGTATTTTCCATCCAGCCGCAAGCGCAGAGGATCCTTGAGAAAATCGTGGATCACGTCCCGATTCTTTTCGCAAACCATATCGGTGTGTCCCTGCAGCAGGATGGCAGGAATCTGCTCCATTCCCTTGGTGGCAGGCATCCGAATGAACACGTTGTTCATCTCGTCCCGATAGGCCTCCAAGCCTCTTGCCGCGGCAAACTCCATCAGATAGGCCGCAATCCCCTCCTCATGGAAGGAGCCTCGCGGAATGGCGCTGATCTCCTCGAAAAAGCGAAAGACCTGCTCGGGCTTTCGTCCTTGAATGATATATTCCATAGCTTTTCTCCTTTTTCTGATAAAAAACGAGGGAAGCGCAACCGTCTTCCCACGTTTTTTTACGCTCGGATCTTTCTTCCCCTCTGCAGATTGGCCGTGCCGTCAATCAGCATATCCAGATTATCCAGCGATTTTCCCGTTCCTACAGCCACGCAGGAAACAGGATCGTCGGCGATGCGCGTCGGGATCCCCGTGGCCTTGGTCATCAGCTGCGCAAAGCCGTAGAGCATACTGCCGCCGCCCGTCATCACGATTCCGTTCTTGAGAATGTCTCCCAAAAGCTCAGGAGGCGTGCGCTCGATCACGTTGCAAACGGCGGTGAGGATCGCGGTGATGGGCTCTGCCAACGCCTCGATCATTTCTCTGGAGCTGATGGTGATCACCTTGGGAAGCCCTTGGGTGAGACATCTGCCCTTCACCTCCACCGTTTTTGCATTGGGATGATCGTAGACCGCGCCGATCTGCCGCTTGATGGCCTCCGCCGTGCGCTCTCCGATCAGAACCTTATATTTCTTTCTGATATAGTTGATGATCGCCTCGTCGAATTTGTCACCGGCAATCTTAATGGACTCCGAAACCACCACACCGCCCAGCGAGATCACGGCAACGTCGGTGGTACCGCCGCCGATATCCACCACCATGTTCCCTTCGGGAGCATAGATATTCAAGCCCGCGCCGATCGCAGCTGCCGTTGGCTCCTCGATCAGATAAACCTTCTGCGCACCTGCCTCGGAGGCCGCATCGCGAACCGCGCGCTCCTCCACCTCGGTGATCCCCGAGGGAATGCAGATCATCACCTTGGGCGCGATGATCATATTCCCGTAGGCGCGACGAATGAAATACTGAAGCATCTTCAAGGTGACGTCGTATTGGCTGATCACGCCCTCGCGAAGCGGACGGACGGCCACGATATTGCCCGGGGTGCGCCCCAGCATCTGCTGCGCCTCACGCCCCACCTTCAGAATGCGCTCGGTGTTGGTGTCGATGGCAACCACAGAGGGCTCCTGCAAAACAATTCCCTTGCCCTGCACGTAAACGAGAACGGTTGCCGTGCCGAGATCAATGCCGATGTTGCGGCTGAGTTGCACGCCCTTAAAGCTTGAGAACAATCTCGAAAGCCAGCCCCGTGCGCCGCGTTTTCCGGCCGCAGGCGTTTTCCCGGACGACGGTGCTTTTTCCCGCGTCTCCGAGGCTCGGCCGGCGCTTGCTTGCGCGTGCGTGGGCTTTCCCTTTTGCAACATTCCGTTCCCTCCCTTCCATAGTTTGCTTCTTTACCAACATTATACATGATTTTCCGCCGAAAATCAATCCTTTTCCGAAAAAAGATCCGGCAAAACCCGTTTTCTCAGATGCGAAAGCTCGGTTGCGCCGCATCCGGGCTTTGGTTGGCTTGATCGGCGGCTACCGCAAAGCAATAAAAGCTCTTGCCGCCCAGACGCCTGAGCATGCGGATCACCGCCGCCACGCTGGTTCCCGTGGTGACGATGTCATCCACCACAAGCACCGTTTTGTCCTTGAGATCCGCCTCAAAGCGCAGGCCGAAGGAGAGCCTTGCATTTTTTCTTCGCTCTGCCAGCGAAAGCTTTTTCTGCGCCCGATTGCCGCTTCGCAGGCGGCGCACCACGGGCAGAACGGTGATTCCCGTTTCGGCGGAGAGCGCATAGGCCAGTCTCTTGCCCTGATCGGTCCCCTTCACGGCCGCCGCTCGGCGGGATCGCGGAAGATACACGATGCAGGCATTTTCTCGCGCGATCCCCGCATCCCGCAGAGTTTCCCGAACCGACTCTGCCAGCTCTGCGGCAAGAAACTCCACGGCACGGCGGGCAACGCCGTCCTTGATCCGATAGATCACCCGATTTTGCACGGTGCTTCGTCGCTTGGGGTTATAGTAGACCAGCTTTCTCAGCTCCCGACAGCCCGCCAGAATCAGCTCCTCCGTTTGACATTTGCAAAGATCCACTCGCTCGCGGCATCGCTCACACGGGCGCTCACGCTCCTCTCTCCAAAGAGGTTCACAAGCGGGGCAAAGTGCAAGGTTCTTCTCCTCTCCGAGACCGCCGTAGGCCAGAAGCGAGCCGCAGGATACGCATCGCGGCGGAAACAAAAGCGCGCGAATCGATTTCCAGCCCATCATATCCGCTCTCCCGCCAACCAATGGCGCAGACCGGTGTAGCGCATGGATTGGCGGTTATTTGCTACCATCTCGCGCACGGCATCCTCTCTTCCCACCACGATCACGATGCTTTGGGCACGGGTGACAGCGGTGTAGAGCAAATTTCGGGTGAGCAGCATGGGAGGAACGGAGCCCAGCGGCACGATCACAATGGGATATTCGCTTCCCTGACTTTTATGCACCGTGATGGCATAGGCCGGCTCCAGCTCCTCCAAAACTGTGAAATCGTAGTTCACGTAGCGATCCTCGAAGCGGATCCGCATGCAGGAATCCCGCTTGGAGATCTCCTCGATCACGCCAACGTCACCGTTGAACACGCCGCTTCCCTCGGTGCCGTCCATGCGCTCCCACGTCATATCATAGTTGTTGCGGATCTGCATCACGCGGTCGCCCTCGCGGTAGACCAGCTCGCGGAAGGTGTGCTCCCGCTTCTGCGGCGACGGCGGATTCAGCGCCGCCTGCAGCACGCGATTGAGATTTTCCGTGCCCGTTTCCCCCTTTCGGGAGGGAACGATCACCTGTGTGCCCGTGACCGCCATTTCCCCGTAGGTTCGGGGCAGGCGTGTGCGGCAAAGCTCGGCCACCGTGGCGGCAATGGAGGCATCCTCTGTGCGGGGGAGAAAGAAGAAATCGTTGGTCTTCACCGTCAGATCGGGCATCTCGCCCCGATTGATGGCATGAGCATTGGTCACGATCAGGCTCTTCTGCGCCTGACGGAAGATCTCCTTCAGGCAAACGGTGGCAAACCGTCCTCCCGCGATCAGATCTCTGAGCACGTTGCCCGCGCCAACCGAGGGAAGCTGATCGGCATCGCCAATGAGGATCAGCCGCGCTCCGGGCTTGACCGCCTTCAAAAGCGCGCTCATCAGCAGATTATCCACCATGGAGGCTTCGTCCACGATCACAACCTGCTCCTCCAGCAGATTGTTTTCATCCCGATGGAATTTCGGGCGTCCGCCCGATTCCTCGCCTCCGTATTCCAGCAGGCGATGGATCGTTTTCGCTTCATGGGAGGTAGATTCGGAGAGCCGCTTTGCAGCTCTTCCCGTTGGCGCAGCCAGCGCGATCCGCAGCCCCATGCTCTCAAAAATATGAAGCAGCGCGCGCACCACAGTGGTTTTTCCCGTGCCCGGGCCTCCCGTGAGAAGCATCACGCCGTTTTCCAGCGCGTCAACGATGGCCTGCCGCTGCAGCGCGGCGTATTCCACTCCGCTCTCGGCCTCCTCGCGAACAATAAAGGCACCAATGTTGCGCGTGTCGGTCACGGCACAAACCTGATCCAGCAGCAAGAGCTTTTTGGCAACGTACTTTTCGTTGCGGTATTGCCGCGTTTCATAAAGATAGTAAACTCCCTCAAAGCAGGTTTCCACCAGCTTCTCCTCGCGGAGCAAGCGGGCAACGCCAATCTCCACCTGTGCCGTGCTGACATCCAGCAGACGCGCCGCACTTTCCACGGCCTTTTCGCGCGGAAGGCAAACGTGGCCATTCTGCTGCGCGTTGGCGCTGATCAGATAGAGCAATCCGCTGGCGATCCGATCCTCGGAATCCCTTCCCAGACCCATCTGCATGGCCATGCGGTCGGCGCGCTCAAAGCCGATGCCCTCGATCTCCTCGCAAAGGAGATAGGGATTTTTCTTCGCCAGCTCCACGGCGTTTCCACCCCATTTTTTGTAGATGCGAACGGTGGCCGCCGCGCCGAAGTATTCCCGAAAGAACATCATGGCCGAGCGGATCCCCGCCTGCTCCTTGAACTCCTTGGAGATCTCTCTCGCGCGCTTGAGCGAGATGCCGGGGATCTGTGCCAGCCAATCGCAATGATTTTCGATCACGTCGAAGGTCTCGTCGCCAAATTCGTCCACAATGCGCTGCGCCGTTTTGGGGCCGATTCCCTTCACCGAGCCCGAGGAAAGATACCGCAGAATGGAGGCTCTGTCGGCAGGTAGCTGCTTTTCGCAGTTTTCTGCCTTGAACTGACGTCCGTATTTGGGATTATGCACCCATTTCCCGTAGACCGTGAGGGTGTCTCCCTCACCAACGTAGGGCAGAATTCCCGTCACGGTGACAAGATCGCCCTCTTCCGTGCCCAGATCGCAGATGGCAAAGCCGTTTTCTTCATTGTAAAAGATCACGTGCTCCACGCTTCCGGAAAGGCGAAGCAGGCCGCCTTCCTCTGAGCCGTTGTATTGATTCGTCATGCTCTCCTCCCTTCCACGTTGCTCCGTGATTCGTTGAAAACACGGACCTACTGTTGCAATGCACGGCAGGTCCGTATCGTTTATTCTCAGGCTCTTATTGCACAGCCGCCTTCAGCTGATCTGCCAGATCGCAGGCCTCCCACGGAACGTTCACGTCCTCACGGCCCATATGACCGTAGGCCGCCACCTGACAATAGATAGGACGGCGCAGATCGAAGCGCTTGATGATCGCGGCAGGACGAAGATCCACCAGAGAAAGCACGGCCTCCTCAATGCGGCTCTCCTCCACCGTGGCCGTTCCGAAGGTGTCGATCAACACGGAAACGGGGCGCGCAATACCGATGGCATAAGCCACCTGCACCTCGCATCTCTTAGCCAGCCCGGCCTTCACCACGTTCTTGGCGATGTAGCGGGCGGCATAGCAGGCAGAGCGATCCACCTTGGTGGGATCCTTGCCCGAGAAGGCTCCGCCGCCGTGACGGGCATATCCGCCGTAGGTGTCCACAATGATCTTTCTTCCGGTGAGGCCCGTGTCGCCTGCAGGGCCTCCGATCACAAATCGGCCCGTGGGGTTCACGTGGATCTTGGTGGCCTCATCCATCATGTCTGCAGGAACGATGGGAGTGATGATCTCGCGAATGAAATCCTCGCGGATCTGCTGCAGCTCCACATCGGCGCTGTGCTGAGAGGAGATCACGATGGTGTCCACGCGAACGGGGCGATCGCCCTCGTATTCCACGGTCACCTGCGTTTTTCCGTCGGGACGGAGATAAGGAAGCGTTCCGTTCTTGCGAACCTCGGTCAATCTCTGCGCCAAACGATGGGAAAGCGAGATCGGCAGAGGCATCAGCTCGGGAGTTTCGTCGCAGGCGTAGCCAAACATCAGGCCCTGATCGCCTGCGCCCGTGTCCATTCCGTCATCCTCCTCGCCGTTTCTGGACTCCAGAGAACGGTCCACGCCCATGGCAATGTCGGGAGACTGCGCATGAATGGAGGAAAGCACGGCACAGCTATCGCAATCGAAGCCGTAGTCGGAGGAGGTGTAGCCGATCTCACGAACGGTCTCTCTCACAACGCTCTGATAATCCACCTTGGCCGTGGTGGTGATCTCGCCCATCACGCACACCATGCCCGTGGTGCAGAAGGTCTCGCAGGCCACTCTGGCCATAGGATCCTGACGAAGGATCTCATCGAGAATGGCATCGGACACCTTGTCGCTGATCTTATCGGGATGACCTTCGGTCACCGATTCACTGGTAAACAATTTGCGATTCATTTCTTTTTCCTTTCTTTGAATACGTCTCACACAAATATTCGCATAAAAAAAGCCCCGATGACGGAGCTTGACGGCTCTCATCTAACAGGATTTAGCACCTTACGGATCGCAGGTTGCTGTAGCATCATCGTGCCTGTCACTACGCTACTCTTGATAAGAAACGGGGGATTCTTCAGTTTTGCTATTTATTATACCATATTCATCGAAAAAAATCAAGGGGTTCGCAAAAAATAATTGCAAAGCCCCTTGATTTTTGTTGTTTTGCATCGAAATTCGTCTCATTCAATGAAAATGTCCGCCGGTTCGCAGTCATAGAATTTTTGAGGATACGCCAGCTCGGCAGTGTTCATCCCTTCCAAAATCACCAGATAGTAGTCATCTCCCGGATCGGCCAGCTCAAAATAGGTTCCGCCGGAAATATATATGCCGTGGCGAGTGAAGTAAAGCACATCCACTGTACTGCGCCCCTGCGACTCCCCGCGACTGATTTGACAAACGTCATCCACAACGATCACAAAGCGCCCCTGCCCGATCTGCCGCAGAGTCATCATTCTTTTGATCAGAAGCACCGCCAAGCAAACCGAGGGCGCGGCAAAGATCAAAGCGCCAACGATTCCCAAAATCGGAAGCTTGGCCGCCACCTTCAGCAGACAAACCGCCAACGGCAAGCAGCAGGCAGATGCCACAGCAAAAGCAATGGCATATAAGCGGCAGTCCAGCACCGCTAAATTTCTCAGTTCCTTCCGGCAAAACTCCCGCGAGATCCTTTTCTTTCGTTCCTCCTCACGCATTCCATTCACTCCTTTTTTCCGTGGATCAACACCGATAAGCGTTTATAGATCAAAAAGGTGATCACGGCATCCAGCGCGCCCTTCATGAAGGTGAAGGGAACGTTGAAGAACAGCAGGCATTGAAGCAGGCCGTTCACGCCGGGCACGATGGCCTGATAGGCCTCGATGATAGCCTCCAGAGGCATGAATTTGCTATAGATCGGATACATCACGAAATAGTTTGAGGGCAGGCTGAGCGCCGCCATGCACAACGCTCCCACCAAAGAACCGATCAGAGCTCTGCGGCGGTTTTTACGATTGCGGTAGAGCCATCCCGCCGGCACCACGAAGGCAACGCCCAGCAGAAAATTGGAAAGCTCTCCAACGCCGCCCGTGGTGGTGAAGGGCAGATTCACCAGATTCTTCACCAGACAAACCGTTGCTCCCGCCAGCGGGCCCATGCTGAAGCTTGCCACCAGCGCAGGCATCTCGGAAATATCCAGCTTAATGAAGCTTGGCATAAACGGCACGCTGAAGCTGAGCATCATCAGCACCGCGGAAAGCGCCGACAGCATTCCCGTGACCACGATATAGCGAATTCTTTGCTGTCTTTTTTCTCGAATACTCATAGAAACCTCTTTCTTCCCGTCAATGGAACGAGTAAAAGAAAAGAAAAAAACGCCCAACGGATCCCGTTGGGGCGCGAAATAAACGAAAATGGGAAGCATCCTCCCTTTTCGTTCCTTCATCTTTTCTCATCCGGACTATCACCGTCGGTTCGGGAATCTCACCCGATCGGCTCCCATTGGGAGTTCGCAGACTCTACTGCCGGTATGGAATCTCACCATGCCCCAAAGATGCGGTTTATTTGATTCAAGGGGCATCGCAAATTTTCATTTGCGACGCCCCTTTTCAGATTTGAATGACGGATGTCAGTTCAAATTAAGCGATGATGTTGGAAACCACGCCGGAACCAACGGTTCTGCCACCCTCGCGGATAGCGAAACGCAGACCCTCTTCGCAAGCGATGGGGGTGATCAGCTCAACGGTCATGTCAACGTTGTCGCCGGGACGGCACATCTCAACGCCCTCGGGCAGCTCGATGGTACCGGTAACGTCGGTAGTTCTGAAGTAGAACTGAGGACGGTAGCCAGCGAAGAAGGGCTTCTTACGGCCGCCTTCCTTCTCGGTCAGAACGTAAACGTGGCCAACGAACTTGGTGTGAGGATGAACGGAGCCGGGCTTAGCCAGAACCTGTCCTCTTTCGATCTCGTCCTTAGCAACGCCGCGGAGCAGTGCACCGATGTTGTCACCGGCCTCTGCCTGAGGCAGCAGCTTGTGGAACATCTCAACACCGGTAACGGTGGTGGACTTCTTCTCCTCGGAGAGACCAACGATCTCAACAACGTCGGAAACCTTAACGGTACCACGCTCTACACGACCGGTAGCAACAGTACCACGGCCGGAGATGGAGAACACGTCCTCAACGGGCATCAGGAAGTCGAGGTCAGCCTGACGCTCGGGAGTGGGAATATACTCGTCAACAGCAGCCATCAGCTCGAGGATAGGAGCATACTCGGGAGCGGACAGATCAGTGCTTGCGGACTCGAGAGCCTCACGAGCGGAGCCACGGATGATGGGCAGATCGTCGCCGGGGAAATCGTAGGAGGAGAGCAGATCGCGGATCTCCATCTCAACCAGATCCAGAAGCTCGTCGTCGTCAACGAGGTCCTTCTTGTTCATGAACACAACGATTGCGGGAACGCCTACCTGACGAGCAAGCAGAACGTGCTCGCGGGTCTGCTGCAGAGGGCCGTCGGTACCTGCAACCACGAGGATAGCGCCGTCCATCTGAGCGGCACCGGTGATCAT
Source organism: Eubacteriales bacterium (assembly GCA_045659845.1). GTDB lineage: Bacteria > Bacillota > Clostridia > Oscillospirales > CAG-272 > UMGS1865. The sequence continues at coordinate 339 of JAZRCQ010000234.1, read as the reverse complement.
GTTCTTAACGTAGTCGGCGTGGCCGGGGCAGTCCACGTGAGCGTAGTGACGGTTGTCAGTTTCGTACTCAACGTGTCTGGTGTTGATCGTGATACCTCTTGCCTTCTCTTCGGGAGCGTTGTCGATCTGGTCGTATGCCAGGAACTCAACGGAACCGCTCTTCAGGGAGAGGGTCTTGGTGATTGCTGCGGTCAGAGTGGTCTTACCGTGGTCAACGTGACCAATGGTACCAATGTTTACATGGGGTTTGGTTCTTTCGAACTTAGCTTTTGCCATTATAAATTCCTCCTATTAATAGGTTTTTAACAAATTACATCAGTCCTATTATATTGGATATGA
>JAZRCQ010000233.1:0-4315 GCA_045659845.1 Eubacteriales bacterium | reverse complement strand
CGATCTGGGCCCGTGGCACTTCACCGTTTATCATGCCGGGGAAGCCCTGCAGGACAACGAGGCGAGCCTTGTACTTCGGCTGGAGAACGGTAGCTTCAAGGCCCTTCTGATGGGCGATGCCACCGCAAAGGTGGAGGCGTGTCTGCTGGAGCGCTTCGATGCCTCCCAGCTATGCTCCGACGTGCTGTATCTCGGCCATCACGGCGCGCAGGACGTGGGAAGCGAGGCCTTCCTTGCCGCCGTTTCGCCGAGCGTGGTGCCGATCAGCTGCGGCAGTGGCAACCCTTATGGCTTCCCCGACGGCAGAACGCTTGGGAGAGTGGAAAAAACGGGAGCGGAGATCCTGCGAACCGACCTGCTGGGGGAGATCCGCATCGACGTGGCCGACGGCGCATGGTCGGTTTGGAGATCTGAAATCAATAAGAAAAGAGGATAAAGAAGCATGAAGGTTTTAGTCACGGGCGGAAGCCGCGGCATCGGACCCGCCACCGTCAGACTGTTCTGTGAGCGCGGACACCGCGTAGCCTTTTTCTATCGTGCCTCTGCCGAGGCGGCCGAGGCGTTGGCGCGGGAAACGGGGGCGGTTGCCATCTGCGCGGACATTTCCGACCCTGCGGCGGCAGAGGATGGCGTTGCGCAGGCTCTGCGCGCCTTGGGGGGCGTGGACGTTCTGGTGAACAACGCCGGCGTGGCGCAGATCAAGCTTTTCACCGAACTTTCGGATGAGGATTGGCGGCGCATGATGGCCACCGATCTGGACGGCGTGTTCTACGTTACCCGTGCGGTGGCCAAGGAAATGATCCGGGCGCATAGCGGCAGGATCGTGAATGTTGGCTCTATGTGGGGCAAGCGGGGTGCCTCCTGCGAGGTGCATTATTCTGCCGCCAAGGCAGGCCTTCGCGGGCTCACCATGGCGCTGGCCAAGGAGCTGGGGCCGTCGGGAGTTACGGTGAATTGCGTGGAGCCCGGTGTGATCGAAACCGAAATGAACGCCGCCCTTTCCCTCGAGGTGAAGCAGGCGCTCTGCGAGGAGACTCCCTTGTGCCGCATGGGCACGCCGAGGGAGGTGGCCGAGGCCGTTGCCTTTTTTGCATCTCCTGAAGCGGCCTTTATCACGGGGCAGATGCTGGGCGTGGACGGAGGCTTTGCCATATGAAAGGACGGAGGCTCACAGCGATGCTTTGCGCGCTTGCCGTGCTGTTGGTCGGCGGAGCGGCGGGAGTGCTGTCGGTCAAGGGGGATTGGCGCTATTGCATCGGGCAAGCGTTGACCGTGTATCCCCGCCCCCGTCCCGAGCGGATCGAGGCAGGCGAGGATTGGCAGACGTGGACGCTGGAGGCCCTGATGCAGGATCCCCGCATCACGGTGGATCATAGCCTTCTGCTCGTGAGCGCGGATTCTCCGCTTCCGGAGGATTGGAGGCCAAGCCTCTCGGAGCTGGCGGAGTGGCCTCTGCAGACCGAGGCTGCGCAGGCCTATCTGCTTTTGAGAGACTACGTTCTGGAGCAAACCGAAACCCCCATCCGCATCACCAGCGCCTATCGCTCCCCGGAGGAGCAGCTGGCGGAATATGAAAAGCGCGGAGAGGAGATCGCCGCCCGCCCGGGGGAGAGCGAGCATGAAACAGGGCTTTCGATAGACGTTTGTGTCTCCGGCTACGGCAGTATGTCCTTTCTCAAAACGCGGGCGGGGAGATTGGTCAACGAGTGTTGTGAGGACTTTGGATTTATTATCCGCTATCCCTATGGGAAGGAATCGGTCACGGGCTTCTCCTTCGAGCCGTGGCATTTGCGCTACGTTGGAGCACCTCACGCAGCGTTCATGATGCGGCACGGACTGGCGTTGGAGGACTATCTGGAGCTACTTGCCGTTGGTGAATGCTTTCTCATCGGGGATGCGCTGGTGATGCAGCTTGATGCCTCGACGGAGCTTTACTTGCCGGCCGATTTTTCTGCCTGCCGACTGAGCCGGACAACGGGAGATCGATGGGTTTGCACGGTGTCGCTCGGCGGAATGTAAAATGTCGGGCAACAGCTGTAAAAAACAGGAGAATCATGGAAAAAAACTTGACAGTGCCTCGGAGAAGTGCTATAATGAAGTGGGTACTGACAGTACATTATGACGATACAATAAGGAGGACTCAAAATGAAAACCTTGCCCGAACGTCTGGCGGTTCCGAATCGCGTAGTCGACGTGATCCTGGACACCGACACCTATAATGAGATCGACGATCAGTTTGCCCTTGCCTACTATCTGCTCTCTCCCGAGCGGATCCATCCCGTTGGCATCACGGCGGCGCCCTTCCTCAATCAAAAAAGCGAATCCCCCGAGGACGGCATGGAGAAAAGCTATGATGAGATCATGAAGGTCTTGGAGCTGATGGGCAGAGAGGACATGAAAGCACTCACGCTGAAGGGCTCTCGCAGCTATCTGCCGGACGATAAAACGCCCGTGGAATCCGATGCGGCGCGCTTTATTGCGAAGAAGGCCGAGGAATACAGTCCCGAAAATCCGCTCTACGTGGTTGCTATCGGTGCCATCACCAACGTGGCATCTGCCATTCTGATGAACCGCGAGGCCATGGTGAAGAACACCGTGATCGTTTGGCTGGGCGGCCACTCCTTTGAATTTCCGCACACCCGTGAATTCAATATGAAGCAGGACTATGCGGCGGCGAGAGTGGTGTTTGGCTGCGGCGCGCCCGTGGTTCAGCTGCCCTGCATGGGCGTGGTGAGCGAATTGCGCACCACCAAGGGCGAGCTGACGGAATGGCTGATGGATCGCAATCCCATTGCCGACTATCTGGCAAGAAACACCATCCGCGAGGCTGAATCCTACGGCGCAGGCACGCCCTGGAGCCGTTGCATCTGGGACGTTTCCGCGATCGCATGGCTGCTCAACGATAAGAACCGCTTCATGGAATCCTATCTCGTTCCCGCGCCCATTCCGGAGAACGACGGACAGTATGCCACCCGCCCCGACCGTCATCCCATGCGCTACGTTTGCTATCTCTATCGTGACCGCATCTTCCGCGATCTGTTTGAAAAGCTGATCGCCTGCGGTGGAAATTGAAAGCGCATCGAGCGAGATCGGATCAAAACGGGATAAGGAGAAGAAAAGCATGGAGATGGTAAACAAGGGCCAAAACGGGCAGGCGATATCGGCTGCTCTCGACCGCATCCGAGCCACGGGAGGCACGGTGCGGCTGGAAGCGAGCGCCTATGAGCTTCGGGAACCGGTGGTCATCGACACGCCGTCCTCCAAGCTGGAGGGAGAGGCTTGGGCGTATAATCTAGATCCCAACGGCGTTTTTGAAACTCCCTATGGCACAAAGCTTCGCCTGCGGGGCCGTGATTTCCCCGCGATCTCCATCGGCAAAGAACGGCTTCCCGCGGGAGCCATTGTTCGCGATATCGGAATACAAGGGGATATCAAGGGAATGGACACCCGCCCGCTTCTCAATATGGAGAAGCCGTTTGCCTCGGCAGGGCTATATTTCGGATCGCAGAGAGTGGATCAGGGAGAATTTTCAAAGATATCCTGCTGCGGTCTTTCGGTGGCTGTTTGTGTTACCGGAAACGCGGAGATCGATGCCTGTTGCTTTGAAAAGATCAATATGGACGGCTGCTGCATCGGTGTTTATTTCGCGCCGAGAGCCGCCTATTATGCCCATTTCCGTCAATGCATAGTGGCAGACACCCCTTCCTACGGCTTTTTCTTTGACGGAACGAATTCAAGGATCCGAAACGTAGACGTCACGGACACGCATTTTGTCCGTAATTGCGGCTCCAGTCCCGTAAAAAACGAAGTGCCGGCGGCGATCTATCTGAAAGCCGTTTCCTGCTGTACGCTTCGGGATAATCTTGTGGATGCTCCCGGCGTGTTTTGGTATTACAGTGAGGACGCAACCCAAAACACGGCGCGTCAGATCCATAAGGAGGCCGCCATAGGGCTAAGAGTTATCGGGGGGCAGAATCGGATCATTGGCAATGTGTTCTTGAACTCCTCGCGGGAGTCCATGCTTATCGAAGGGGATCAGAATGTTCTGATGACAAATGTTGCCGATGGCGACGTTGTCATCGAAGGAGAAGGAAATAGTGTGAACGGACTTGTGTTCACCAAGCCCGAGGCGCGTCTCATTCTGAGAGGACGGGCAAAGGAAACAACCCATGTGCTTGGTGTGGACGAAGCAAGGATCGTAAGGGACTCCGATGTCTGAAAAATCACCGAATGCCATCCGAAAAAAAGAACCACTGCAACCCGCTGCACGGGTGCGGGCGGGGGTTTTTTTTTCCTCCCTACCCCTTCGCCCAAT
>JAZRCQ010000232.1:0-11313 GCA_045659845.1 Eubacteriales bacterium | reverse complement strand
TTCACCTACGTGAAGACCGCCTTCGATCCCTACACCGAGACCGTGACCGTTCTCGAGGAAAAGCCCTTCTCCAATGGCCCCAGAGCCGACGTGAAGTGCTATGGCTCCGGTAACGTTCCCGAGGGCGTGGCGATCATGAAGCTGGAGAACGTTGGCGTTTCCATCACCGGTAACTCCACCAACCCCACTCGCTTCCAGCATCCCGTTGCAGGCACCTACAAGTAGTGGTGCCAGGAGAACGGCGTGAGCTACTTCTCCGTGGCCTCCGGCGGCGGAACGGGCCGTACCCTCCACCCCGACAACATGGCTGCAGGTCCCTCCTCCTACGGTATGTCCGACACCATGGGCCGTATGCACTCCGATGCACAGTTCGCAGGCTCCTCCTCCGTGCCCGCTCACGTAGAGATGATGGGCTTGATCGGCGCAGGTAACAATCCCATGGTGGGAATGACGGTAGCAGTAGCTGTAGCCATCGAGGAAGCATCCAAGTAAGAAATTTGCGTTGCCTGTGGTAACCGCACAAAGCAGTCATTCCCTTATGACATGTTGCAGTTGCAGTTGCTATCGAAGAGGCAAGCAAGTAATTTCAATTTGATTCTTGTAGGGCGATTCGCGAATCCCCACAGGTCATGCGTGAATGATTCCTACAAAAGCTTTTAGCCCCATCATCTCGATGGGGCTAATTGATTACAATATCAGCGAGGTACAACGATATGAAGAAACTGATCGCATTGCTTTTGGTAGCCGTGATGGCTTTTTCGATCATTTCCTGCGATCAAAACGAAGCAGAGCAGGCCACAGATAACGTGAAGCAGGAAACCGTGACAAAAGAAAAAGAGGAGGCTGAAAAACCCAATCCTCTGGCAAAGGTTGTGAGCATCAGCCTGGATTCTTATGGAGGAAAGGGCAAATGCACCATTTATTTGGGCGATCAAACCGGAGTGCAAGACAGCAAGAGTCTGATCGGCGCGACACGAGCTCTGTACCGCACCAAAAAAAGCAAGACCTATTCGGAAATCACCAATTCCTCGGGAGTGGCAATTGCAGATGATAACGAGCTACTGCATTTGATCGTTGTTTTTAAAAAAGGTTACAAGCTCACCGAAAACGATCAGCTCATCATCAAGGACCTCGGGCTTGACTATATGTTTGAGAAATAATCCCATTGCTGCCGCACCTCATGGTTGGTATAACTGTTGCTGTTGCCGTAGCAATTGAGGAAACCGGCAAGTAATTTCGCAATTCTATTTTACGGAAAAACCTTTTTTTGAAAAGGCGTTTTCCCCGTTTGCTTACAATATTAAAAAGATGCGTGCAATCGCATGCACCCTGTTTGCGAAAGTTATTAGTAAGAAAGGATTGTTTCAGGATGGAAAGTGGTAGAAGCGCAAGGGAAGCCTGGCGCTACTGGGATTTCATATCATATGAAAATGCGCGAAAAAGTGAACTTGGATTAAACCCATCTCGTTTTACCATGCATTTTCCAAAAACATACAAGCTTGTTCAAACGTTCAGAAGCTTGTTTTGTCTGCTGTCCGGAATTGCTTTTCAAATCACATCCCTCTTTCACGACCTCTTTCCTATCGCAGTGTTCTGCTATGCAGGAGCAGTATTTTTTCTGATCGACCTTCTTTATTTGCTTTCCTATCAGTGTCACGTAACTCCTCAAAAGATTATACAGATCGAATTTTGGATCTTCAAAAAAGAGGTTGCTTGGTCTTCAATCAAAGCCAAAAAGGCAAAAAAGGACTATGACAAGGAAGCTCCCCTCTACTCAGATCGAATTTTTACGCTCATTTTGTATCGCGCCAATCATAAAAAAGCTTTCCATTTCATCGATAAAATGGTTGGATTTACCTATCTTCAAAAAATGATCAAGCAAAAACAGATCCCTAAGGCAAGAAAGAATATCAAAAACTCACGGTATCAGCGAGGTACAACGATATGAAGAAACTGATTTCATTGCTTTTGGTTGCGATTGTATGTCTGACGTCTGCCTCCTGCGGGCTTTCCATTGACGACACGCGATACGCGCCGAACGGATTGGCCTACCAACTCAATGAGGACAGAAAAACCTGCACCATCGTTGGGATCGGCAACTGCACGGACACCGCCATTACCATTCCCGAGAAGATCGGGAAATATCAGGTGACCTCGATCGGAAAGGATGCCTTTCTGGATCAAAGTCAAATCACGGAGCTTCATCTTCCCGAGGGCTTGCTGAGAATCGAGGATTGCGCGTTTGAGAACTGCGACGGCTTAACAACGATCGTGATTCCCGACACCGTCACCGACATAGGTATATGCGCTTTTCAGAGCTGCCAAAGCTTGAATCGCATCACATTGCCCTCAAATTTAACCGAGATCCCAGATCAGATCTGCTATCAGTGCCCCTCCCTCGAAGCCATTATCATCCCCGACAGCGTAAAGGTCATCGGCGATGCGGCTTTTGCTGAATGCCCTCTCCGCTCCATCAGCTTGGGATCCGGAATTGAAAAGATCGAAAGCTTTGCTCTTGTCAATCACGGAGAATATGGCTTTCATGACCTGACTGTTACCTACAACGGCACGCTTGCCCAATGGAGTGCCGTGGAACGGGCAAATCGCTGGATTCAAGAAATTGATTGCCGGTTTTCCTGCATAGATTTCAACGGCGATATCATGGACGTGTATGAGTGATCTCGGCATCGCAGGCCTTAGGCCTCGTATCACCGCGGCCGCGGCCGTTGCGATCGAAAAGGTCAACAAAGAATCCTGCGGCATAGAGCTTTCTGAGATCTGAAGGGCTTCCTTGCAGTCTTGTAAAACACGCAGTTCGCAAAAACTCGCATGAATGGCACATGGCCCCTACGTGGCATAACACGCTGCCCCGAAGCCGCCACCGGCATCCGAGGCACATTATATTCCCTATAAAAAGCGAGCCGCCCGATCGGGCGGCTCGCTTTGGGTTTATTCTCCCGTGAGGAAGCTATTCATGAATTCAAGCAGCTTTCTTTCATAGGAGGTTTTTTCGGATCCGTACCATCCGCTCATCACCTCGTAGCCATCCTCCATGCGAATGGAAAAGTTTGCCACGTTTCCAATGGAGGTGTGGTTAATGAAGCCGAAATCCCAATAGATCGAATTGATGATCTCGGTCACCATCTCTGCGGAAATGGGATCTCTCACGCTCTGCCCCTCCAGCGTGACCTCAATCAGGGCAGGACGAACGTAGGTATAGAAGGCGGCGCTCATTGCCTCCAGCACAAGAGCCGACATTTCGACATCCCGCGCCTTAGTGGGAATGGCGAAGATACCGCCTCCCGTGGAGCCACTGACATATTTCTCCTGCGCCTGATCGTATTTGGGATAAACGATCACGCCATAATTGGATTCCATACTGCGGAAATTGCGGATCTCCTCCAGACAAAAGCATCCGAACAGGGCTCCATCGCGCATGAACATCTCGGTCAGCTCAGCCTTGTCGGTAACCGTGGAAAACTTGCATTCCTCGCTCTTGATCAGCTGAAACAGCTTCTGATAAAGCGTTTCCGATTTGTCGGAATACTTGGTGAGGCGCACGTTTCCGTCGTCCACCTCAACGAAATGCAGATCGGAGGAAATATAGAATGCATCCACGGGCTGGCGGGAAAGCAGGATGCCGTAGGTCTCGCTGCCCTCAATGCTACCGTTATACGCCTCCTTGGCCATGGCAAGCATGGTTTCCTGCGTCCAAAGGTTGTTATCGTAGTAGATAAAGGGCGAGATCATGTTGTGCGCGTCCAGAATCTTCTGATTAAAGACAACTCCGTAGGCGCCGAGGATCGAATCGATGGAGAAATCTCCCACACAAGCATACATAATGCCGTTGATAGACACGTTCTCATTGAAGGACTGATTCCACCACGGCTTGCTGAAATCCAAATACGGCAGCGTGTTGAGATTGGTGTAGTAGCCCTTGGCAATGGTGAGACCATACCAGTATCCGGGAACCACAAGGTCGTATGCGGTTTGTGCGCCGCCAAGCGTGGTTTCGGTGATCTCCGCCAGAAATGCCTTATGACCTGCGGAATAGCTATCCATAAAGTTATACTTCATGGTGATGCCATAGCGCTCCTGCAGCATCGCCGCGCACTTGTAGCTCTGGCTCTGCAGATTGGTTGCCCCCTCGGGCTCGCTCATCAGGAAGTTTTCCTCCTTGGTGGGGTTGCCCGCCAAAACGCGAAATTCAACGTCATTGTAGGCGTCGGTTGCGGGGAGGTCATCCGGATACTTTACGGTTTCCTGCGGGGTGGTTGACGCGTCTGTTTCAACCGACTGGCCCTCATTGTTGCAGGAGGCACAGAAAAGCGTGGATAGAATCAGCAGCGCGATCAGTAGCTTTTTCATAACATTCATCCTTTCATTGAATTATTTTACGTATTGTGCGTAGTTTTCAATGCGATAGAAGGTGGTGTAGTTGGCGTTGTGATAGCAATGCGAATCGCCGATGGCCTCACGAACAGCCATGATGATGTCGTCACCGTCGATCACGAAATCCACGTATTGGAAGCCATGCTGAGTAAGGGAAATATAATCGTTCATCACGGTGTGATCACTCAGCACCGTTCCAACGGTGGTCCAGTTGATCATATCATCGGAAACCACCAGCGTTAGAACGCTTCTCTGCGAGAAATAGCGATCGTCGGTGTTCTCGTTCACCAGCGCCAAATATTTTCCCGTCCGTTCATCGTAGGTCACGTTGAATTTGGAGTTGCCGCCGGGGAACTTGATCACAGAGCCCTTGTCGCTCTTGTTAAAGGTGAGGGTTCTTCCATCGGCAGAAAGCTCCATCACAAGTGCATAAGCAAACACAGGCACGGCCTTGATGCCGTAGATCACGGCCAAGGAGCCATCCTTTCTTTGCACCACGTTCCCTTCCTCAAAATAGCCGGAGGAGGGAATCTTGGAGCCGTTTTCATGAGTGGTGAACATATCGAGAGTGAAGGCAACGGAATTGGAGACCGTCCAGCTGGAGGCGAGGAGAAGATCTGCCCCCACCGGTGCGCTTACCACAAAGCCCTCGCACCCCTTGGAGAAGGTGGAGCCAATACTGATTCCGAAGGCACGATAGATCCTGCCGTTTGCGATCAGCACCGTGTTGGGAGCGCCGTGGCAGCCCTTATTGCCGGGGCCTGCGAAATGCGTGAAGGCCGACCAGCTCTTACCGCCATCGGTGCTTTTGGTGATGCCAATGTGGTCGCCTGCGCCGTTGGTGTCTGTGTAGCAGCCAATCAGATAGAGCGCGCCGTTGTGGCTGAAGATCGATGCAAAATGGAAATCCTCCAGCAAGGAGCGGAAGGCGAAGCTCTTTCCGCCATCGGTGCTTTCAAACACAAAAACCTTACCGCCATTGGTATCCATGGAAAGGAAGATCGAATCTCCCTGCGTGGTGATAGAGGGACCCGAGCAATATTTCACGGTTCCGCTCAATTGCCCATAGGTGTAGGTTTTTCCCGTCTCGGACACCGCTACGCGACTCTCGCCGCACACAATATCCGTGACGATATGCTCGTCGAAAAGTCGGAGAACGCGATCCAGCAATGCTGCATCGGCGGCAGGATCAAGGCTGCTCGCCGCATCCATTGCCACGTGGAGCCCATTATAGGACAAAAGTGTCTTTCCGTTTGCCGCGCATAGCGAAGCAAGCTCGAAATATTGCTTGCCGTCCACCGTGGCCTCCTGCACTCCCGTTGTGACGGGCAACAGGCGTGCTGCGGCAGCAGGAACATACGCCTTGCCTTCCCTGTTGATCACCTCTGCAGAATAGTCGGCGGCATCGTTCTTTTCAAACATTCCCTTGGAAATGAGAACGGTGTGCCCTTCACGGAAGACCGTGTTGTTCCCCATCCGCTCCAAAATTTCCTCGATCAGCTTCTGATCGGTGGCCGGCGACTCTGCCGTTTTTCTCTCGCCATAGATCTTTTTCACCTCGGCGGTGGTGAGAGCACGGTCGAAGACCATCATGCTGTCCATTACGCCATTGAAGCTGCTGGATCTTCTGGCAGGCGTGCCGCCGAAGCTATCCACCTCTGTGGGGCTGCCCATCGTGAAGGGGGCTCCGCCGAAGTTCACCGTATCAAAGCAGAGAGCACGGTTGCCATTGACGAAAAGCGAAATGTCATTTGCCTTGAAGTCGATCACAAAGGTAAGATGCTGCCATCTTCCCTCGTTGGTGTAAGAGGAAATGGTGTGAATCGTGCCATCATCCAGATTGAATTCAAAGGTTTTGGATGCCAATCCGCTCGAAGCGGAGGATCTGGCATAAACCACCACGCGATCATTGCGATAGGTGGCATAAATGCCGGGAATATCGCCATTCACGTTCAGATGGAACAGCCGATAATGCTCGTTGTTGTTCAGATAGGGCAACACCCACATGGAAACCGTGACGGCGTCCTTTCCGTTCACAAGATTGCCCAGTGTGCCAACGCCCAGATCCAGATAGCTCTTTTCCTTGGAGAAGGTGCGAATGCCCTTTCCATAGTGCCCATCCACAAGCTCCGCCTCCGTGAGAACGGCAGGCTTTCCCGAAACCAAATCCGCAACACCGCCTTCGCCATCGCAATCCCATGCTGCAACGGGCTTCAGCTCTGTCACCAGATCCTGCATGGAGGGGCCAACCGGAACAACCTCCTGCACCTCCTGCTTTTCCGTCGTTGTGGGAAGCTCGGTAGCTGTGTAGTCATCGCTTGTGGCGATGGGGTTTCCATCACCTGAGCAGGCAGTGGTTAAAAGCGTTGACATCAGCAAAAGTCCTCCGACGAGTTTTTGAAGGGTTATTTTTTTCATATTTTACCTCTTTGAGATTATCCAAAAATGCAGGTCGAGCTCGCGTTGTTGTCAACACGGTCGACCCGCATGGGTTCCGGGTCATAGGATCCCGAAATCAGATCAGTCCTCTTTTTTTCTCACGGCAAGAGTTGCAACACCGCTCACGGTGAGAATCAATGCAAGACTCACGGCAACCGTTGCTCCACAGCCCTTTTTGCCCTCGGTGGGACGGCTACCGGTTTCGGGTTCCGTTCCGGGAGCATTCTCCTTGGTGGGAGTTGCTTGCGTTCTGGGAGCCGCCGTCAGAACGGGGCGCTCCGTGGTGATGCCGGGCTCCTGCGGTGCAGTTGTTTCCGCGATCCCCGGCTCGGTGGTCACATTTTGCTCGGGAAGCGTGGAGGGATCTCTCAGATCCGTGGTGTTCTCCTGAATGAGGGAAAACTCATTGGAAGAGAGCGCCTTCCCATAGATGCGAACGTCATCGAAGTAGTAGCCAACGCCGCGATCCAGCCAACGGCTTGCCTTACCGAGGCAAAGTCCTGCGGATTCCGCCTTCTGCTTCACCTTGATGGAGGATAGCGTGGCAACGTCCAGATCCTTGGACAAAGAGCTGGTCACCCAAGTGATGCCGTCGACAGACACGGAAACAGAGAAATTCATCTTTTCCGCCTCGGAATCGATCTCGGTGGTGAGGATCACATAGTACCAGGTGTCCTGCCCCTGATTGCCGGGAGCCAGGAGATACTGGCTTCCGAAGAAGCAAGCGCGGAGCGAGGTGTCTGCATAGGTAGCGTCATACTGATAGTTGAAGTAGCGATAGAGGCCGTCGTAGTAGATCGAGTCGGGCCAATCCTGATGGGATCCGGTATACTTGAGCTTGGCGTAAAGCGTCATGCTCTCCACACCGATCAGATCCTCGGAGCGAGCGGCAAAAAGACCGTTTCCCGCATCCTTGGAAACGTAAGCCACGCCATTATCAACGGTGACTGTTCCCTTGATTTCCAGATCATCCTGATTGGCGCCTCTCACAGCCTTGTCCTTCATCTGCTCGGTGGCATCAGCCCCCTCAAAGTTCCACCAGGAAATAAGATAATCGTTGATGGTTCCGTCCTTGGGCAGCTCAGGCTTGGGCTCTGCGGTTGTAGCGTCGGGATCCGGCGTGGTCACCTCAGGAATGATCTCGGGAGCCTCCTCGGTGGCCAGCTTGGTGATCTGCGCAACCTCAGCATCGGTGAAGCTCTTGCTATAGATGCGGACATCATCGAACAGATAGCTCAGCCCATGATTCTTCTTGAGGCGGTGGTTGCCGAGGAACATTCCGTTTGCAGTAGCCTGACCGCGGCCGCCGCCAAAGGAGAGATTCATATTCTCATAGGTGAAATCGGTTTTTGTGTAGGTCTCTCCGTCGGTAGAGAAATACATGCTTGCGCGGAAGGTCTTGGCGGTGGTGTCCGCCTCGGAAACAAGAGCAAAATAGATATCCTGATCGGGGTTGATCGTTTGCGGAGAGATCAGGGTGACGGCGGTGTTGGTACTATCCTTCACGCTGTCCAGAGTGACGCGGAGATCACCGTTTGCATGGCGGAAGATGCGGTAGAGGCCTTCCATCTGAAGGATGTCGGCATGCCCTGAGTTGGTGCCGCTGAAGCGGAACTTGATAAACAGCGTGGTTTTTTCGGTCATGCGAACGTCGCTGTTTCCCTCGGTCATATCCAGCCAAAGAGCCGTTTTGTCATCGGGCTTGATATCGCAGATACCGCCCGAAATGACGATATTCTCGGCAGTCGAGGAAATGCGATGGAGATTATCGGCGGTGGCGCCGGCGGGAGCCTTGTCTCTCAACTGCTCCTGTTCGTTGTCCCCGTTGAAGTTCCACCATGCAGTGAGATAATCGTTGATAGTCTTTTCAACGGGTGTCTCATCGGAATTCGTCTCTTGCGCAACGGTGAGCACTGAAAGTCCCGCCAGCAAAAGTACCACGGACAGCAAAACGCAAATGAGCTTTTTCATGATGTTTCTCCTTTTTTTAATATTTTAGGGGCTGGCCCTGATCGATCAGATCAGATCAAAATCCACGCGGTCGCCAAATCCGACATCCTCGTAGGAAACGGTGAGTACGTCGGCATCATCCAGCACCAGCAGCAATGCCATGGGAGCTTCATAGTTCTTCATGGGTATCTCCTCCTTATTTCTTTACGGCGCTCACGAAATCGCCGTTTTCATAGGTGAACAGAACGGGAATGCTCTCGTGTCTGCCGGCTTCATCAATCGCGTAGGAGGTCACCTCAAATTGGATCTTCCCCTGATTGCAGGGAACCTTATCGATGGTGAGGGCAAGCAGATAGGTTCCGCCCAGCGATTCTGCGGAGATCTCAACGATGCCATCTCCCGCATCGGCAGTCAAGGACTTATACACAGCGGCGCAGGACTTGTTCAGCGTTTTCTCCACGTCCTCTGCTCCGTTGTTGTAGCGCACCTTCACGGTGTAGCCTGCCTCGGTATACTCCTTGGAGTTGATGGCAGAGATCAATCGAATCGACTGCACGTCTCCCACGGGTGCGGTCTCCTGAGAGCCGATCACAACGGGAGCTGCGGGATCCAGACGGGTGATCTGAGACACCTCCTGAGCAGAGAAGCTTCTGTTGTAGATGCGGATATCATCATATTGATAATCCAGTCCGGGATCCTTCTTGAGGCGATGGTTGCCGATATACATGCCGTGGGTTTTGGCAGTTCCGCGGCCGCCACCGAAGGAAAGAGTCATATTCTCATAGGAGAATTCGGTTTTGGTGTAGTTCACTCCGTCGGTGGAGAAATACATCGTTGCCTTGAAGGTCTTTGCCGTTGTATTGGCATTGGAAACAAGAGCAAAATAGATGTCCTGATCGGGAGAGATCTGCTGAGGAGAGATCAAGGTGATGGCAGTGCCGCTGCTGTCCTTCACGCTATCCAAGATGACGCGGAGGTCGCCGTTGGCATGGCGGAAGATGCGGTAAAGTCCTTCCATCTGCAGGATGTCGGCATGCCCTGAGTTGGTGCCGCTGAAGCGGAACTTGATGAACAGGGTGGTGTTTTCGGTCATGCGGACGTCGCTGCTGCCGGAGCTCATGTTCAGCCAAAGAGCCGTTCCCGCGTCGGGCTTGATGGATGCGATGCCGTCGGCAACGGTGATGCTGTCGGCGCCGGAGGTCTGAGCCACGAGATCGTCGTCAGAAGAGCCTGCAGGAGCCTTATCCTTCAATTGCTCCTCCAAGGTGTCGCCCTCAAAATCCCAATGTGCGGTCAGATTGCCGTTGATGGTGGAGTTCTTCTCGTTGCCGGTCAGTTCAGCCGAAGGCGTGATTACAAAGCATGCAATCAGCATCATGGCGGAAAGCATCAGGCAAAGAAGATTTCGCAGGGAATGTTTCATATTGTACCTCTCTTTCTCCGAATGCCGTTCTGTATTTTAGAACAGCGTTCTGCTTTTTGATTACAAGAAAATTGTAGCATAAAACAACTGCTTTGTCAATCGGTTTCCCGTTTTTTCTTCTCTCCTTTAACAAAAATCAACGCTTTGCACAATTTTCTTTTTCCTATCTTGTGCAGATTGGGTTCTTGATTTCAGAACACTTTTCTATTGACAACGCCGACATTTTGTGATACAATAAATGCAGTTTTTTCAAGGAGGCCTCCATGCAAAATAAACAGAACAACGCCACAGAGACCTACGCTCAGGTGAAAACTCTGAAAAAGTCACTGGATCTGCTGGAATATTTCACCACCGAGCATCCCGAATGGTCGATCTCCGAATTGAGCCGCATATCGGGACTATACAAAAGCAACGTGTTCAATATTCTCTACACCTTTTTGCAATGCGGCTACGTGGAGAAGGATGATCGAACCGAAAAATACCGTTTGGGCAAAAAATTCCTCGATAAATCCCACGTGGTGCATTCCCATCTCACCAACTTCGATCTGATCCACCGCTCACTTCGGGAGCTCACCCATTCGATCCGCGAAATCATTTACTTCGGCATCCTGAATAATTTCGACGTGATGTATATCGATGTCGCCGTTCCCGAAAACCGATATATCACAAAATCGGTGATCGGAATGACCGCTCCCGCCTACTGCACCGGCATCGGCAAGGCACTGCTATCGGCTTGCAAGCCCGAGATCGTGGACAACCTGATGAAAACCCGTTTGGAGCCCATTACCGCCCAAACCATCACCGATCCCGAGCAGCTTCGCAACGAGCTGGAAAAGATTCGCAGATGCGGCTACAGCATCGACAACAGAGAGCATAGCAACAACGTGATGTGCGTTGCCGTTCCCGTGTTCGACCGCAACGGGAATCTCTACGGTGCCATCAGCGCCTCGGGAAATTCCTCCCGTTTCTCTCAGGAAACGATGGAAAAATACATCGCACTGCTCAAGGACACCGCCGGGCAGCTTCAGCACCATCTGTAAAATTGCCGCCAATCGTTTGGGCCTTCGGGAACAGCTTACATGCAAAAGAATCGCCGCAGAAACAAAACG
>JAZRCQ010000231.1:0-4336 GCA_045659845.1 Eubacteriales bacterium | reverse complement strand
GGTGGAGCGATGGGATCAGTCCGCATAGGCAACTGCCGAGACAGAAGCCATTTTTTCGCGATAACAGCGGCGAAAATAGAGTATTTCTGCCACGCCCGTCAACGTCCAGGAGAAGATATAGAGCAAATAGAGGGATGGTATGGTTTCAAAGTGGGCAAACACGGTGTAGATCCAAAGGATTCGGAACACGCAGGAGCCGAGGATCACGATCACGGTGGGAACCACCGTTTTGCCGAGTCCTCTGGAGGCGGCGATGGAGCAATCCATAAAGGCAGAAAAGCCATAGGAAAGAGCCATGATCCGCAAGCGGTGCAGCCCTGCATCCACCACAGCCGGATCGGATGTAAAGAGCAGGAGCGCAGGACGCTCCAGAAGCAAAAGCAGACCGCCGCAAAGAAGGCCGAAGCCGAAGGAATAGAAGAGGCTGATCAGATAGCTTTTCAAAACGCGGTCGCGCTTGCCGGCGCCGTAGTTTTGCCCCATAAAGCTGGAGCAGGCCACGTAGAAGGCGGCCATCACGTCGTAAACGAGAGCATCGTAGTTGGCGGCGGCGGAATTTCCCTCCACCATCACGGTGTCGAAGCTGTTCACCCCTGCCTGTATGAAAAGATTTGCCACCATAAAGATGGCGTTTTGCAGGCCGGAGGGAACGCCGAGTGCCAGAAGGAGCTTTGCCTTGGCGGGATGGAGGCGAAGCGAGGAGGGGCTGAGACCGTAGCAATCGGAGCATCGGAAAAGAAAGCGAAGAATGAGAAATGCGGAGAGGTATTGCGCGATCACGCTGGCCAGTGCCACACCGGCTACGCTCATGTGAAATCCGATCACAAACAAAAGATTGAGGACCACGTTCACAACACCGACCACCGAAAGGTAGACCAAGGGACGCTTGGTATCGCCAACCGCGCTGAGAATGCCGTTTCCGCAGTTGTAGATCGCCATGGCGGGAGCGCCGAGCATATAGAGACGAACGTAGAGCAGGGCGCCGTCCATCAGCTCCTCCTTGGTGTTGAGGAGGCGAAGCACGGGAGCCGTGAGCAGAAATGCCGCCATCATCACCAGAAGGCCGGAGGCGAAGCAGATCAGGAGGGCGGTGTGAGCGGTCTCGCGCACGTTGTCGCGGTCATCGGCACCGTAAAAACGGGCCAGAAGGGCGTTCACGCCGCTTCCCATTCCGATGAGAAAGCCTGTGAAAAGCATGATCAGAATGGAGGTGGAGCCAACGGAACCGAGGGCAGAGGAGCCCGCAAATCGTCCCACCACGGCAACGTCGGCCATGTTGAACAGCACCTGCAGCACGTTTGAAAGCATCAGAGGGATGCTGAAAAAAAGGATCTGACGGGGCAGGGAGCCTGCGGTCATATCCGAACGGGATAAGCTCGGCACGGGAAGCACCTCCTTTCCATGATATGATGCGAATGAGGTCAGCGGCCGAGGAAGCGGCGTTGGATCAGGCAGGTGACGAGATAGGTGGCCACCGTGCCGATCAGAAGCACGCCGAGGCCGATGAGAGCCATAAGCGTTTCGGGGGTAAGCAGAAAGAAAACGCCGCAAAGAGCGGGGAACGCGGAGGAGACGGCGGTCACGATGCCGTTTGCCAGCGTGTAGCGTGTGCGATTGGGCATAGAGCGAGGAGCGGGATCGTAAAGCTCGGAAAAGCCGAGGCAGGCGAGCAGGCCGGTGAGCAAGGTCAGCGCGGCGGCAAGGAATAAAAGGATTGCATAAAGCAGCATGGAAAGGGCCTCCTTTTCTGAAATTCGTCGGAACGACCGACAACAGTAACATTTTATCATAAAACCCAACGCTCGTCAAGATGCAACAGCCAAAAGGCAGGGCAGAAAATGACGAATTTATCATTTTTTTCGTTCTGATGGATCGAAGAAAAATACAAGAAAATTAAATAAAAAAATTTCAAAAAAAGGCTTGACAAACAAAGAGAGTTGTGCTATAATATTAACGTTCCGAAGCGAACGGCTCGATTATCGAGAGCTCGCTGGTGTGGCTCAATGGCAGAGCAGCTGATTTGTAATCAGCAGGTTGTTGGTTCGACTCCGATCACCAGCTCCAAAGAGTCCACACACAAAGTGGACTTATATGGGAGATTTCCCGAGCGGCCAAAGGGGGCAGACTGTAAATCTGTTGTCATTTGACTTCGGTGGTCCGAATCCACCATCTCCCACCAACAAAAACAGAACATTTGTCTACCGACAAATGTTCTGTTTTTGTTTATCCAAGCCGCAGGCTTGGCATATCATCACCGCGCGAAGTGCGGTGCATATCATCAGCCCCTTCGGGGCTGTATCTCATCACGCGTCAGCGTGTATCCTTCCTGCGGCTTGATGATATACAACACTTCGTGTTGGTGATATACAATGCTACGCATTGATGATATACACGCCTGCGGCGTGATTGGGACGCGAGATTGCGGAAAGTTCTTGAATTACTTCGCAAAATATGATATAATACCATTGAAGGGAGTGATATTATGGCTAAAAACTATTTATTGATATATTCGGAGCGGCTTGCGACCGATATAGAATTACTTTGTCAAAATATCAACGTGCCTTCCAACACGCTTTTTCAAATCCGCAAAAGTTCAAGTAGTGTGTATGCAAATATTCGGGAAGCAAATTACGGACAGAGTAAAGCGGATATGCTTTCAAAGTTCGAAATAGCTCTCAAAGAATGTAGCGAAACAGAAGGCTGGTTACAGTTGTTGTTCAACACGACTGGTATAGATGAATCAACCTATAAAAATTACAGAAACCTTTGTGGTCGCATCAGACGAATGTTGATTGCAAGCTGTAAGACTCTTAAGGAAAATGTGTGATGAATAAAATCGATATTAAGGAAATTCCATTATCAACGGTTATAATTGTTGGTGTTTTAGCATCTGCTATATCTTTTATTTATTATTTTGCGCTAAAAAATCCTTTCGAAATTATTTTTTGGATAATCTGCATTGTAGATTTTCTGTTGTTTACTTTGAATGCATATCGCATAATAGAGCCGTTTGATCTAACTAAAGCAAAAACCATCATCTTTACGATTATAACGATGGTTGGTTTCTTTGCGTTTTGTGAAATCGTGGTATTTGCATTCACGGAAGGAACGCGTTTTGAGTATAATTTCGAGTTGTTTCTTAATGTCTTGAGATTTAGTCTGTTTTTATCTCCATCGTTAATTTTATTGCTTCCAATAATATGGTTCATTGCTGAAGTTTTAAGTTAAAAGGACACCTTTTTACTGTTCTTACATATATTTATGCACCTTTTTTCAACGAAATTTTCCCACGGGAAAGGGCAATGCTTTTTGATGCGAGCGTGGAGACCCTTGTGACCTGCGGGGGTATCCTTTCCCTCGCGCGATCTCGCGTTCGGCAACGACGGGTATGCCACTGAAAAATATTATAACGGCAGAAGGGGAGTCGTCCCTCTCATGCCGCGCACTGCTTTCATGATCAGTGCCAGGAGGGATTATGGAATTCGATCAGACCTTTTCCAAAATGATCGCAGAGGGCGTTGCGGTGGACTACGGCATCGTTTTTGGCGGTGCTCGCATCACGCTGATCAAAAGCGGTCGGGGCGGCTCCTGCAGGGGAGAAGAGGATAAATATCTTCGTATGGCGCATCGGCTTCGGGATAGACGGGGCGATACGGTGATCTGCTCCTCCAACCCCGTGAATATGGAATCGAAGGATTGCGATCGGGCGGTGATCGAGGAATATATGCGAAAGCAGGGAGAGGAATGCCGGGAGCTTTGCCTGATCGGCTCCTCAAACGGCGGCTATCAGAACGCTCTGCTGGCGGCGCAGCTGCCGCAGGTCTGTTGTGAGCTGCTTTGCATCAATATGCCCCTGATGATCAATTTCCATAAGCTCACGGCTGCCTTGCAGGGGCTGGAGCATACAAGGAAGATCTTCGTTTACGGCACCAAGGATCCCTCTTTTTTCTACGTTCCCTTTCTGGAGCGGAGAGCCTATCCGCTCTGCCGAGTGATCCGTGCCGAGGGGGCCGACCATGTGTTTGCCGGACGAACGGAGGAGTTTGTTGCCCTTTCGGATCTTTTATAAAATAGAGAAGGGGGATCCAAAAGCTTTTTGCTTTTGGATCCGCCTTCTTGCGGTTTGTATCAGCCAAGCTTGGCGAGAGCGGCGCGAACGCCCTCCAGATTTTCGTTGTAGCGAGCCAGCTTCTGGCGCTCGGCATCCACCACGGCGGCGGGAGCCTTGGCCACAAAGCCCTCGTTTGCCAGCTTTTTGCCAACGCGGACGATCTAGGCCATCAGCTTCTGCTCCTCGGCCTGCAGTCTTGCGCGCTCCTTTTCGGTGTCCACAAGG
>JAZRCQ010000230.1:0-7331 GCA_045659845.1 Eubacteriales bacterium | reverse complement strand
AAAAAGAGGATCTCACGGATCCTCCTTTTCAAGCTGCCGCTCACGAGCCTGCGCTCTTTGCAATCACGTCCTCCATTCGGGAGTCTGCCCTCGCCATGCTCACCGTTTGCGCCTACGTAGTATTCTTTTCGGCTCTGACCGCCGCCTTGGGTGCCGCGCTTCATGCCTCCGGCGCCAACGGCTATCTATCGGCTCTCACAGCGAGCTTGCTGGAGGTGACAAACGGTGTGATGAACGCCGCAGCACTCCCCTCTTCCTCTTGGGGCTTGGCGCTCACCGCCTTCTCGGTTGGCTGGGGAGGCATCTCCGTTCATCTGCAGGCACTGGCGCTCTGCGACGGAATCGGTGGCAATCATCGCCGCTATCTGCTCGCCAAAATGACGCAGGGCATCCTTTGCTCCCTGCTCTTTTCCCTGACGGTGGCCGCAATCCCCTCACTTCTCCGCCCCTCAGCCCCCGTGTTCAACGATGCATCGGATTCCTCCCTGCCGCTTGCCACGGTGCTTTTTCTCGGTTCCGCGCTCCTGCTTCCACTTCTCAAAGCTTCAGCTCGATGGCAACCACGCCAAAGCGCTGCTCCTCCTCGGCCGGATAGTATTTCCGCATATCCTCGGGAGATGCGAGATCGACCTCACTCTCCGAATACCCCAACTGAGTGAGCGGCAGAGTGCGGTAGAGCGCTTCAAAGCTCTCAAAGCGGTAAAGCCCCACCACATAAGCCGTCAGAACCTGCCCATCGCAATGAAAGCAGATCTCGTCACCAACGGCGATCCTCTGTCTTTTTTCGTCATAGAGCCTCATTTCATAGGTTTTTCTGCCGCAGGAGATCGCCTCAAAGGGCGCTCTCTGCAGATTCATTTCATGCTTCATTCCCAGCCTCCCTGCAAATAGTACAAAATGAGCCTCCATCCTCAGATGAAGGCTCATTCTCTTTGGTGCCGGTAGTCGGGGTCGAACCGACACGGTATCGCTACCACTGGATTTTGAGTCCAGCACGTCTGCCAATTCCATCATACCGGCAAGCAACATGAATATTATAGCACACTTTTTCTCCAAAATCAAGCGGTTTTCATATTTTTTTTTTACATTTCGGGAAACTTTTTTCACCCAACGGCTATAGGAGCGCATAGACTGATAGCAACAGGCCTTGAAAGGAGAATCACATGGAATCAATCATGGAAGAAGCAGGCACAGGCTATCTCACCGTTCACGTTACCACCGCCGGCGGCGCCATTCCCTTGGAGGGGGCGCTCGTCACGATCCGATCGTATGCGCCCGAGGAGGACTCTGATGCCGCCACGCGCGGAGACGCCGTTGCCGTGTTGACCTCAGGGCGCGACGGCAACACCGCGCGGATCCCCCTCACCGCACCGCCGCGCGCCAACTCTGCCGCGCCGAACAGCGGCCCGCCCTATGCGCTTTATCAGGCCGAGGTGGTGCTGGATGGCTACTATGATCAGCGCTACGTTTCCATTCCCATTTTCGACGGCATCACCGCCATTCAGCCCGCCGTGCTGATCCCACTCCCCGAGAACGGTGCCCCCGCTCTGCCAAGGCGCGACGGCATCCGCTACTACGAGGGCTTTGAAGGCACGCTTTGAGCGAAAGGAGGAAATCATCCCCTCATGCCAACTCTTCCAACCATTCCCGAGACCATCACCGTGCATCTGGGCCCTCCCGGAAGCGATGCCCCCAACGTAACGCTTCCCTTTTCGGATTACATTGCCAACGTGGCCTCCGGCGAGATCTATCCCACCTGGCCCGACAGCGCCATCCGTGCCAACGTGCTGGCACAGATCAGCTTCGCTCTGAATCGCGTTTACACGGAATATTACCGCACCCGCGGCTACGATTACGATATCACCAGCACCACGGCCTTCGATCAATCCTTTTCCAACGGACGCGACATTTTTGAAAACCTTCAGCAGATCTCCGGCGAGCTGCTCAACACCTATATCCGCCGACAAAACACCGTTCAGCCGCTTTTTGCACAGTACTGCAACGGCACCACCGTCACCTGCAACGGCCTTTCCCAATGGGGCACGGTGGAGCTGGCCAATCAAGGTCTGACTCCCTTTGAGATCCTGCAGTACTACTATGGAGATGACATCGAGCTGGTGCCAAACACCCCCTCTGCCGTCCCTTCCCAAAGCGCCCCCGTGGTTCCCCTGCGGCTCGGAAGCGTTGGCAACGACGTGCGCACCTTGCAGATCCGCCTGAACCGCATCTCGCGCAACTATCCCTCCATCCCGAAGATCGTCCTCACCGATGGGATCTTCGGCTCCGACACCGAGGCCGCCGTTCGCCGCTTTCAGGAAATCTTTGGGCTAACGCCCGACGGAATCGTGGGAACGGCCACTTGGTATAAGATCCAGAACATTTATATCGGCGTGAAGCGCCTCACCGATCTCAATGCGGAGGCCATCACGCGGGACGAGGTGACAAAGCAATATCCAGACGTGCTTCAAAGAGGCGACAGCGGCCTTGACGTGGCAAACCTGCAATTTTTCCTGCGGTATCTCTCGGCTTACTACGACGTGATCCCGTCGGTCGCCGTTGACGGAGTCTTTGGCCCCGCAACCGAATCGGCCGTGATCGCCGCGCAACGATTTTTCGGACTTCCCACCGACGGCGTGGTGGGTGAATCCACGTGGAACGCCATCTACAACGCCTATCTCGGCATCCTTCGCACCGTTTCCGCGGACTACACCGAGGGCGATGCCATCCCCTTTCCCGGCGTGGTTCTGCGGATCGGCTCCGATGCGCCCGAGGTTCGCCTTCTGCAGGAATATCTGAATCTCATCGGCCGCTCCTATCCCTCGATCCCGTCTCTGAATCCAACGGGCTATTTCGGCGAGCTGACACAGCAGGCCGTGATCGCCTTTCAGAATCTCTTCGGGCTTTCCCCCACAGGAACGGTTGGCGCGCTCACGTGGAGCGCCATCGCCGACATTTACGACGATCTCTATCTCGGCTCGATCCTCAACGAGGGTCAGTATCCCGGCTATGAGATCGGATGAAAGGAGATCATATGGCATCAGGCACCGCTCCCGATATTGCCGTTCGCAATTTGCAAGCCTATCTGCGTCAGCTCTCCTATGCAGATCCCTCCATCACGCCGCCCCCCGTGGACGGTGTGCTTGACTCTGCCACCGTTCGCGCCATACGCGAGTTTCAGGAATCGCGAGGGCTTCCCGTGACGGGGGTGGCAGATCAACTGCTTTGGGAAACGCTTTATGCCGCATACCGCGCCTCTCTCGCCGAGAACGCACCGCCTCAGCGCATGGAGGTCTTCCCGCTTCTGCCTGCCGATTTCACGCTCGACGTTGGCTCTGTCGGCTTTCCCGTGGCCGCCGTACAATTCATGCTCCGCGAGCTGGAGGGCAACTATGGCTCCCTGCTCGGAACTGAGGTGACGGGCCGATTTGATGAGAACACCCTGCGCGCCGTGATGGATTTTCAAAGACGAAACGCCCTCCCGCCAAACGGGAAGGTCGATCGCGCCACATGGAATAAGATCACCTCGATCTACAACGTTTTTTTCACGCGCTTTCCCATCGAATAGAAAAAACGCGCCGCTTCCCCTTGGAAACGGCGCATTTTTTATTCAAACCTGCCCCTTCGGCAACACCGTGGATTCCTCTCCCTGATGCTGATCATAGGCATAAAGAACAAGGCGGAAATCGCCATTGTCATCATATTCCACCACCGAAACGGAGGCGTTGGGAACCCATGGGATCCTTGCCATCTCCTCCGTTGGCCGCCTCAGCCAATGGCATCCCAGCGCTCTGGCCGGAGTGGCGTGGCTGAACATGGCAATGCATTCGCCCCGATGAAGCTCCACCAGGCGCTCCACCTCGGAAACCACTCTTTTTTGCAGCTCCTTCACGCTTTCACCACCGTTTGGGTGGGCATTTCCGATATCCTCGCCCCAGCGTCGGAACGAATCGGGATAGCGCTCCAGAAGAGTTTGATAGGGCAAGCCCTCCCATTCCCCGGCAAACACCTCGCGCAGAGCGGGATCGGGGTGAATGGGCAAGCTGTGAAGCTCTGCAGTCGGTCGCGCGGTCTCCATGGCGCGGTCCAGATCGCTGGCGTAGATCACGCTGATGGGATACTCCTTGAGAAATTCGGCCGTTCGCGCTGCCTGCCGTAGCCCCAGCTCGGTGAGCGGCGTATTTGCCTGCCCCGTGAAGATCTTTTCCACGTTGGAGCGGCTCTGACCGTGCCGAACGAAAATTACCGTTGTCATATCAAGCTCCTCCGATCACATCAAAACCGTGATCATCATGGGGATCAACGTGCCAACGTAGGCCGCCAGCTGAAGCCCCCAGAAATAGAGCTTTTTCACGCCCAGCTCCGCCCATGCGGCAGACACCATCTTAAAGGAAACCGCCGAAAGAAAAACAGTGGGAAAGGCGTAAACCAGCCATCCGTTTGTGCCCACAAGCGCACCCAAAAGCCCCGCAAGAGCCCAAAAGCAATAGAAGGGCGAGCAGATCATGGCCGTGTAGCCAATCACTGCGATCAGGGAGACCTCCGGCACGCGATCCTGCCGCACGGCAAGATTCGTTTGCGCGCGCAGCTCACGCAGAAGAGCGCCCCCCTCGCGACTGAGGAAAATGCATCGGATCAGAAGCAGAAAGAAGCATCCCGCCGCCGCTCCGGCCTTTTTGCCGATCACCGCCACCAGCATCAGCAGAAAAATGCCGATGAACTGGCCAAGGATGATCCATCTTCTTTTTTTCATCATCGTTTATCCTCTTTTGAATATGGAATGCTTCACACCCGCCAAAAGCCTCAGAAATCCTCTTGCCACCGCGCGAATCGGATAGAGGAAATTCCAAAGCTGCGCATAGAAGCGATAGCCTCTTGCGGAGGAAAGCACGTGGCGATCGGCGCGATAGAATTCCCGCACGTAGCCAAGGATCCATTCCTTCGGAATATGCTCCTTCACGTAGGTGTTATCCCCTCGGATGATATATTCCGTTTCCTTCACGTCGATGATGCGATGAAGGATATATTTTCCGTCGGGGCGACGGTAGAGGGGCAGATCGTATTTTTCAAGCTGCTTTTCGCCAACGGGAACCACGATGATGCGATCTCTTCGGTTGCGAAGCATGGGCCACATGCTCCAGCCAACGGTGGTGCTCACGTAGATCCCCTGCTCCCGCAGCTGCTGCTCGATGCCGCTCATCGCTCCCTCGCCCTGCTTTTCCAAGGCTTCCATCAGAGCGCGGGTGCCGTTCCTTCCTCGAAAATGCCTGCTTTTGCCAAGGCCTCCACGATGCGATGCACGTCGGCAGAAACGGTGTCTCTGTCCACGTCGTATTCGGCCAGCATTGCATCCACAAGCTCTGCCTCGGAGCAATCCTTCTCGGCCATCCGCTTCCAAAGGAAGGCACCCGTTTCGTTGAGGCGGATCATGGCATGGAAGGTTTTGCTGGTTTCTCCAACGGCCACCGCCATATAGAAATCGGTGCCAACGGGCTGAATGGTGAAATCACTTTTGATCTTCATAATCAAACTCCTTTACGTATGTTTCAATCCTTGTGCCGCATGGTGCTCCAGGAAAGCTCGGCGGCCTCATCGGAAATATTACAGGACAAAATATAGTACGGCACGGCTCTCACCAGCGCATCCATCAGGAAAAGCTGGCGGTTCACCGATTCGCGGCTGCCGCGCAGATAGAGCTGATGCATCAGGCGGGTGATCACCTGCTCCTGCGGCGCGGGAACAATGGAATTTTCCAATCCGCGCTCAATGAAGCAAACCGCCTGCAGCTTTGCGGAAATGTTCTCGCCCCAATTCTCCTTGCCGTTCCACGGGGTTCCGAACACCGTGATGCTCCCGTCGGGCTCCAGGCGATAGAGCGGCTTGTCTCCATTCAACACGCGGGCGTGAGGAACGTTTTTCAGCCAGAGCGCGGTGTGCGTGGATTTTCCAACGCCGCTCTTGGCGGTGAACGCATAGGCATAGCCGTCCACCTCGATCACCGAGGAGTGCATTAAAAACACGTTGTGCGACGGCATGATCTCGCAGATATGGCGGTAGAGGCAAATGCTCTCGCAATATCCATCCGAAAAGTTGCCGTATTTCTGCTCCTCCAGGATCTCCTCGGGCGTCACGGAAACGCTGAAATCATAGTCCTCGCCCTCTGCAAGAAAGCCCTTGCATTGACGCTCCACGAAGGGAAACCGATTTTCCAGCCGAACCCGAAGTCCGGCAAGCTTGATCACGATCATAATGTTCTCCGATCTGTAAGCACTCTTTTCTCATTATATTATACCATCGTTTTTCCGCGATGTCAACCGTCCGCGCGTTTTTTTTCTTCATGATGGCAATTTTCTCCTCATCGGGCAGAAAAAAAGGCAGAGAGCCGAGGCTCTCTGCCAAAAGGGGGTATTCGCTTTGTGCCCGACGGCGCTTTACTCGATCGGAAGATCCTTGAAGGACAAATTCTTCAAAATGGAGGACAGATTATCCCGGTAACGAATTCTCACGTAAAATCCATCCAAGAGGAAGCGGCAGTCGCTTAATCCTGTATCAGATGTCTTAATCGCTACCAAAATCTTTTGATCTGCCACCTTCATTTCTCGAAACTTGGTGTCTTCCCAGTATTGGGAACCAAATCTCATTAAGCAATATTCCTTGATCGTTGGACTTTTTTCCGCCAATTCCTCATCAATGTAGTAGAAATAACAGTGATAGTTATCTTCTTTGCCGCAGTTGCAAACGGTACGCACTCCGACATCCTCATATTGAACATTGGGAAATAACACAATTTCATCCTCGGGCGCATAGCAAGAAAGCACTCTCAGATACCCCTTCGATTGTATCATATCCACCATATAATCATATGCCTTCACTTCCAATTCATCAAGACGCCCCTCTATGAAATCACCATAATTTCTTTCAGTCAAAAACATTTTTGCTTCATCAAGTCCATCGAAGATTTCCGGTTGTACCGGAGGAGACATTCCATACCATTCAAGGCTACTGACAATTGCTGTTTGCTCTGGCAGATCATAGGATGATGCACATCCGGCACAGGAGATCATTATAGATGCCAGCAACAAAATTACAAAAATAAGTTTTCTCATATCAAAAATTTCCCCCTCAATGATGTTTGATCAAATGATCAAATATATCTCTCAAACAACTATCACATATTATTGAGGCCGAGTTAATATTCGTTGTCGCGTCAAACATAATACATGAGAAAGGTCTTGGGTTATCACCGCACTCAGAACAGATTTCCACGTTTTTGCAGTTGTTATTCGCTTTGTGCCCGACGGCGCTTTCTCGCGCGCAGGAGAAGCACGGTTGTG
>JAZRCQ010000229.1:0-10643 GCA_045659845.1 Eubacteriales bacterium | reverse complement strand
CGCCGTGGTTGGCTCCCCAATGGTTCATCACGTCGTAGGCAGTCTTGAAGGGACTTCCATCCTTACCGTCGCAACGGGGTGCAAACCAAGTGCAGGGCCAAGTGTAGTCGGTGCGCTTCCAGATGGTGTCGGTGACGTCTGCGGGGAGCTTCACCGTCCAACCCTCGGCCAGCTGAACCACGGGGCCAAGGCCCTTAATCCAGTTGAGGCGCATCATGGTGCAGGGGATCTCCGCCTCGGTCACGAAGTGAGAGGAGTATCCGCCGCCGCGGAAGTAGCCGTTGTCGGCAGCGCACCAGTCGGTGGCCGCAAGAATATTCTTCTGATCCTCGTCGGTAACGTCAAACCAGTTCTTCACGGTTGCATTGCCGTTTTCATCGGTTGCACGGGCATTGAAATCCAGAGCGGCCGCACCGGAGTTGATCAGGTGGATAAAGCCGTCTGCCTCCTTTGCCTTGCCCTCGATCTCATAGCCGGTTGCCTTCTTCACAGCATCGCCCGACCAGTAGGTGCGAACGTCGGCAAAGAGCTGCGCCTGATTGGTGAGCAGCTTCATCATCAGCATGGAAACGCCGTTGAGAGTATCATTCTCGGTTGCAACCACGAACGGCTCTCTCTTGCCGTTCCAGTCGAAGGAGGTGTTGCAGATGGACTCTGCAAAATCGGCGTTGGGGAGATAGTCGGTCCACTGTCTCTGTCCCTGGAAGCCTGCGGCGATGGCGTTGTGACCAACAGCCTCCTCCTCGCAGTTCTCGGGCAGATTGTCGTTGCCGCTCATCAGATCCTGAACGATCAGCGCAGTCTTAACGGTGAACTCCCAATCCTTTGCCTTCTGCTCGGGAGATTTGCGAATGAATTCGGGGTTCTTATCGAAGCCCTCGGGGCAATTTTCCTTCACCCAAGCCATTGCTCTCTCGAATTCATCGTGATCGTAGATGCCGTTGTCCATGCGGCGGAGAACCTCCACCTCATCCACAGACTCCACTCTCATGCCGAGATAATCCTCAAAGAAATCGGCATTGATCTGAGAGCCTGCGATACCCATGCACATTGCACCGATCTGCAGATAGGACTTGCCCTCCATAGAAGCGGCGGCAATACCTGCGCGAGCAAAGCGCAAAAGCTTTTCCTTTACGTCTGCGGGGATCTCGGTGGCATCGGCGTTCTGCACGTCGTGGCCGTAGATACCGAATGCGGGCAGACCCTTCTGAGCATGAGCTGCGAGAACGGCGGCAAGATAAACTGCGCCGGGGCGCTCGGTGCCGTTGAAGCCCCAAACTGCCTTGATGGTGTTGGGATCCATATCCATGGTCTCCGAGCCGTAGCACCAGCAGGGGGTAACGGACAGAGTCACGGCAACGTTTTCCTTCTTGAACTTATCGGCGCAAGCGGCGGTCTCGCCAACGCGGCCGATGGTGGTGTCGGCGATCACCACGCGAACGGGGGTGCCGTCGGAGTACTTCAGATTTTCCTCAAAGAGCTTTGCTGCGCTCTTTGCCATGTTCATGGTCTGCTCCTCCAAGGACTCTCTCACCTTGAGAGCGCCGCGGCGAGCGTCGATAATGGGACGGATACCGATGGCGGGACGCATCCCGATATTTCTGTTTCTCATTCCGGTTGATCTCCTTTCAAATATTCGGATATTGCTCAGAGCTTAACGCTATTCATGTACTCGGTTGCATCATGCAGCTGATCCATGATGCTCTGCTGATATGCATCGAAGTTTTCAACGTTGTTGCTTCTTGCATTCCACTCCATGGGGATGCCTACGTGGCGATCCAGATAGTACTTCGCATTGCAGGGGTAGGTCCATGCCTCCACGGATGCGGAGAGGCAGATGAAGGACTGCAGGATCGCAGCCTCCTTGCTGTGCAGATCGGACTTCAGCATGCGGCAGTACACCTCGGGGTGGATGTTGGCCATAACGCCGCAGTAGCCCCACGCGCCGTCCTTCGCACTCTGCAGCATAGTCTGTGCATTGGCATTGAACAGCTTGAGGTTGGAGCCCTTCACGATCTCCAAACGGCGAGCGATCACGGCTGCATCGCAGCAGGTGTCCTTGGCAAAATAGAATCTGCCGTTGTCGGCGCACCACTTGATCATCTTATCGCTGAGCAGACGCTTGTAGGGTCTGGGGCACTCGTAAACACCCAAGGGCATATCGGCGGGAAGCTCTGCGATCAGCTCCTCGGTATCGGCGATCCACTTCTCGTCGGAGGTGTTCTCAATGTCCATGCGGTTGGTGATGAGAATAATGGCGTCGGGCTTCTCTGCAGCAATGGCATTCAGCTCCTTCACCTGATCCTCAAAGGAATCGGAAACGTGACCGGATGCCACGATCATCATGCGAGGACGATCGGGATTTTTCTTTGCCAGCTCGTGTGTCTTTGCCATCACGGCGCGGAGAAGCTTCACTCTCTCCTCCAGACTCAGATACATGATCTCGCTGGATTGGCAATCAGCAAAAATACCGTCGCAGCCCTGCTTATCGTACCACTCTACCAGCGCATCAACCGCCTCGTAGTCGATCTCGCCGTTTTTGTAGGGGGTGATCATCGTGGGGTAAACACCGTATCTCGGTTTGAAATCCATTTTTTTATCCTCTTTTCCCGTTCTTTTGAACGTTTTTTCTTGACAAGCCATAAGGTTAATGATATAATAAACATCATACACCAATGTAATTATACCACGGCATACCCGTGATTGATAGTTATATATATTCAAAAAATATAACAATTTTATCATTTTGGAGAAAACCAATGGATTACAGAGAAAAGACCGTTCACGGGAATGACGAATTGCCTCTTGCCGTTTACGAGATCACCCCGGAGCATAGCCGCTATCGCATGGATGCCCATTGGCATCCGGAGCATGAGATCCTGATGGTGTTCGATGGTTCCATTCGCGTCCGCCTGAACGAAACCTCCTATCGGCTGAAGAAAAACGACGTGCTTTTCATCCCCGGCGGCACCATTCACTCCGCCGATCCCGAGAACTGTCACTATGCCTGCATCCTCACCAATCTTCCCCTGCTGGTGAAGAAAAGCGGTGCCTGCGCCCCCTACGTGGAAAAGATCTCCTCCGGAGCGATCCGCATCAACACCGAGCTTGGCAGCAACGATCCTCTCTTTGCCGCGCTCTGCAGAGAAATGACAGAGGCATGGCGCGCGCAATCGGAGGGCTATGCCTTTGAGATCACCGGGCTGATCCATCTGTTCTTTGGCCGCGCGCTTCGTTTGGGACTCTATTCCGAGCAAATTCCCGAAAAGGATTCTTCCCAAACTGCCTCCGGGCGCATGAAAAACGCCATCACCTACATCCGCGAGCATTACGGCGAGCCTCTTCGATTGGAAACGCTGGCCGCCTTGGTAGATCTCAGCCCCAATCATTTCTGCCGCAGCTTCAAATCGGTGACCGGAGCCACTCCCTTTGAATACATTTTAAGCTATCGTCTCTCCAAATCCCGCTATGCGCTGAGGGCAACGGAGATGTCGGTGACCGAGGTGGCAATGGTGTGCGGCTTCAACGACGCCAGTCATTTCATCCGCCTCTTCCGCAAGGCCTTCGGCATCACCCCGAAGCAATATCGCAAGCTTCCCGATCCCTCTTAACCGTTGATCACGCGGATCTGACAGAGACTCATGGCGGAGAGCGCATTCCGATGGCTCTCGGGCGTCACGCCCGCACAGCAGGAGGCATCCACCGCCACGGGGATCTCGGGGAGGAAGGCCTTCACCAAAAGCGCATTGGAGATCACGCAGATATCGGTGCAAAGCCCAACAAGAAGGATCTCCTCGATCCCTTCCCGATTCTGCAGATCCAGCAGATAAGCTCCCAGCTCGGGGGATCCGAAGGCGGGCTTATCGATCACCTCAGCGGCATAGGGCTGCAGGCTCTTGGCAAGCTCCCATCCGTCGGTGCCGCAAATGCAATGCCGCACGGGAAGCAGCGTTCCCTCCTGCGTTTCCAAATAATTTTCATAGTGCGTGTCCCGCGTGAACACCACGTGGCCGTCGAACGTGCTCACCAGCTCCTCCACGCGCGGCAGGATCGCCTCGGCCTCCTTTGTGCCAAGCGCGCCGTTGATGAAATCGTTTTGCATATCTACAACGATCAAAACCCTTTTCATTTTGTGGATCTCCTTTCTTTTTTCTTTCATTATATCACGCCTCGGCTCAAAATGCAAGAAAAATCCGTTTCCCCCAAAAGAGAGTTTTCCCTCCCCGCTTGCAACGAGCGGAAATTCATGCTATAATACAGTTACTGAATAACACAGAAAGGTGCAAGAATAATGCTACTAATCAAAAACGGTAAAATCAAAACCATGGCAGGCCCCGACATCGAAAACGGCTCCGTTCTCATCGGCGACGACGGAAGGATCCTTTGCGTCTGCAAGGGCTGTGATGCGCCCGCAAACGCCGAGGTGATCGACGCGGAAGGAAGATTGGTCACTCCCGGATGCGTGGAGGGCCATTGCCACATCGGCGTCCATAACACCGGCGTGCGCTGGGAAGGTGCCGACTACAACGAGCGCACCGATCCGATCACCCCCCATATGCGCGCCATCGATGGCATCAACCCCCTCGACGAGGCCTTTGAGCTGGCGCTTGCACATGGCGTGACCTCTGCCTGCACGGGCCCCGGCAGCTCCAACGTTGTTGGCGGAACCTTTGCGGCCATCAAGCTGGCAGGAAAACGGGTGGACGACATGGTGATCCGCGAGCCCGTTGCCATGAAATGCGCCTTTGGAGAAAATCCCAAGGGCTCCTACGGTCAGAATGGAAAAGCCCCCTACACCCGCATGGGAATTGCCGCCATGCTCCGCGAGCTTCTGTTTCGCACGCGTTGCTATATGGAAGCCAAGGAAGCAGGCAGATCTCCCGCCTTTGATATGAAGCTGGAGGCTATGATCCCCGTGCTGAAGCGAGAGATCCCCCTCAAGGCTCACGCACATCGCACAGACGACGTCTTCACCGTTATTCGCATTGCAAAGGAATTCAACCTCCGACTCACCATCGATCACTGCAACGACGGCGCTTTAATTGCAGAAGAGCTGGCAAAGGAGGGCTACCCCGTTTTTGCAGGCCCGTCCTTCGGAAACAAGAGCAAGCCTGAGCTGGCGCACAAGGACTTTGCCGTTGTTTCTGCGCTTTACGCCGCAGGTGTTGCGGTCAGTATCATCACAGATGCTCCCGTCGTTCCCATCTCCGCTCTCCCCTTCTGCGCCGGCATGGCAGTCCGCAAGGGACTTCCCTATGAAGCCGCATGGAGAGCCATCACCGCCGTTCCCGCAGAGCAAAGCGGCATCGGCGATCGCGTGGGCACGCTGGAGGTCGGCAAGGACGGCGACGTGGTGATCTGGGAGGCCGATCCCCTCCGCGAGATCGGTGCCGCGGCGCACGTCACGGTGATCAACGGCAAGATCGTTTATCGTGCCTGATCGGCGCAAAAAAGAGACTGCGGTGAGTGGCACTCAACGCAGTCTCTTTGCGAAAAAGCTTATTTCTTTTGCTTCGGCTCCCGATCGGATTCGGGATACTGCACCGAGGACAGGGACGTGAACTTCACGTCGTTGAGCCCCAGCACGTAGGCCACGCCGCAAACCGCCACGGCAGGCAAAACGATCAGAAAATAGATCCACCAATGGGAGTTGAGCGCCACGCCGCCAACGGTGTTGGCCAAAAGCCCCGTGTACATCCCCTCCAGAAAGAGCGCCGCCATGCCGCAGAAGCCTCCCAGATTATTCAGAGGCGCGAAGGTGACAAGATGTGCCAGCGTGATGAACAGCGCAAACACCAGATTGGGGATATTGGCGCAAAGCGAGATCAAAGCGCCCTTCCACGGCATTCTGCGAAGGCGGCCGTTTTCGGAGCCCACCTTGTCGCGGAAGCCGATCTCCCAGGTCATCGTATAGAGCAGATAAAGATAAAAGAGGATCGCGAAGACACTGGTCACGTTTCTCAGCACAGGGTTCTGCGCCTTTCCTGCAGCCAAAGCCAGCACCACGCCGAAGATTGCCGTTGCAAACTGGTTCAGAAACATCTTCACCATATTGTAGGAATGGTCACGAAAAAAGGATTTCATAAAAACCTCACAATGGAAAGTTAGATCCGTCGCAGCGGCCTTCGCCGCGCGTATCTGCCCTTTATTATATCGAAAACAGTGATAAATTTCAACCTCGAAGAACAAAAGTTTACAATTTATCAACCAAAACATAAAATAATCGTGTAAAATAGGAATCAGAAAAAACGAAAGGCGGTGGCAACGTGGCAAATCAAATGGTTTCTCTGAGCGAATTTTCGGAGCTGATCCGCGAATACGCCTCCTATAAGCTCACCCTGCAGGGTTGCTCTCAGAAAACCGTTCAGGAATACCTGATGGACCTGCGAACCTTTTTTCGGTTTTTACTGGCCCGAGAGCAGGACATAGATTTCCATTCCGAGGCCTTCATGCAGATCGACGTGAGCGGCGTGGGGCTGGAGCGCTTGGGGAAGATCCGAACCGAGGATATCTACGATTTCCTCTTCTACACCAATCAGGAACGCGACAATCACTGGGCCGCACGCGCCAGAAAGATCTCCTCGATCCGCTCGCTCTATCGCTATCTGGTGAAGAAGCGTCGATTCCTCGACTTCGATCCCTCTGCCACGCTGGACACACCAAAGCCCAAAAAGGCTCTTCCGAAGGTGCTTTCCCTGCAGGAATCCATTGCTCTGCTGGAGGCGGCGGAGGAGGATCGCGATTCCCCCTTCCGCACGCGTGACATCGCCATTCTCACCCTATTTCTCAACTGCGGAATGCGAGTTTCCGAGCTGGTTGGCATCGATCTGCGAGATCTGGATTCCGAGCTGCGCTCCATGCGCGTGACCGGTAAGGGCAACAAGGAGCGCATCGTCTATCTCAACGATGCCTGCCGCGAGGCGCTTGCCGCCTATCTTGCAGAAAGGAAAAGTCCCCGCTACGCCTCGGTAACCGACAAGGCCGTGTTTCTCAGCCGCTTGGAGCAAAGGATCAGCGTGAAGACCGTGCAGGCAATGGTTTATAAGTATCTGGGCCGCGCAGGTCTGGATGCCAAGCATTATTCGGTTCATAAGCTTCGCCACACCGCCGCCACGCTGATGTATCAATCGGGCGCGGTGGACGTTCGCGTGCTCAAGGAGATCCTCGGCCACGAGCAGCTGAACACCACGCAGATCTACACACACGTTTCCAATCGGAATATCGAGGATGCCATGGCGCACAATCCGCTGGCAAATCGAAAAAAAACCGAAGAAAACAACGGGTAATTTTTCAAAAAAAGTAGACAAGCGGAAAAGAATGTGCTATAATATAATGTATTGCACCGTCAAAGGAAGGGATGCCGCATGAAATTGATCAATTTATGTCCGGGCTCATGGGGCTCCAATTGCTACCTTTTAATCAGCGGAGGGCACGCCGCGGTGGTGGATCCCAGCGCTGAGCCTCGGCAGATCCTTTCGGCATTGGAGCGCGAGAGCGCGACGCTCGACTATATCCTGCTCACGCATGGGCATTTCGATCACATCGTCTCGCTGGACAGGCTTCGGGATCAAACCAATGCCCCAGCCCTGATCCACGAAGAGGATCTGGAGCTTCCCGCAGATCCCATTAAGAACGCCTTCTTTTCCTTTTTTTGCATGGAGCAGAGCTATCGCACCCCCGAGCGGTCGCTGACCGACGGCGAGGAGCTGATGCTCGGCGAGGAGAGCATCCGCGTGCTCCACACGCCCGGTCACACCCGCGGCTCCTGCTGCTTTCTCTGCGGCGGCGAGTTGCTTCTGACGGGCGACACGCTCTTCGACGGAGCCGTTGGGCGAACCGATCTCTACGGCGGCAACGGCGAGGCGCTCCTTGCCAGCCTGCTCGCCCTGCGGGGGCTCGCCCCCTCCCTTCCCATCTATCCGGGCCACGGCGGCTCCGCCCTGCTGGGCGAGGCGCTGGACTCCGTTCTTCGTTGATCAAAAAGTTTACATACACA
Source organism: Eubacteriales bacterium (assembly GCA_045659845.1). Lineage (GTDB taxonomy): Bacteria > Bacillota > Clostridia > Oscillospirales > CAG-272 > UMGS1865. The sequence goes on along the minus strand of JAZRCQ010000229.1, from coordinate 2,647 downwards.
GAAAAGGAACTAACCATCATGGATTTTGAAAAGCTTGCCGATCTCCTGTTTCCGAACGTAACGAAGGTACCTGCCGACGTGGAGCAGGCATATCCCCCCCGTCAGCTTCCCGAGGGAGCCAAGGTCACCCGTTTTGCACCTAGCCCCACGGGCTTCGTTCACTTCGGCGGACTCTTCCCCACCACCATCGGAGAGCGCCTCGCTCATCAGAGCGGCGGCGTGTTTTATCTGCGCATTGAGGACACCGATGCCAAGCGCGAGGTGGAGGGCGCCGCAGAGGGGCTGATCAAAACGCTGGCACACTACGGCATCCACTTCGACGAGGGCGCCATCCTCGGTGCCGACGGCAAGGTTTGCGATCAGGGAGCCTACGGCCCCTATAAGCAGAGCCAGAGAGGCCCGATCTATCACGTGTTTGCCAAGCAGCTGGTGAGGGAGGGCAAGGCTTATCCCGTTTTCACCACCAAGGAGGAGCTGGAGGCTCTCAATGCCGTTGATAAAAAGGCAGAGATCAAGGCTCGCAACTGGGAGGATGAGGCCGAGAGCCGCAGAGAGGAGCAGCAAAAGCAGAGACAGTTCACCCTCGATCAGGTGGAAGCCAATCTGGCGGCAGGCAATCCCTTTGTGCTTCGTCTGCTGGCCGACGGCGATCCCGAAAAGAAGGTTCCCTTCACCGATCTCATTAAGGGCAAGCTGGAGATTCCCGAAAACGACGAGGACTTCGTGCTTTTGAAGAGCGACGGGATCCCCACCTATCATTTCGCCCACGCCGTGGACGATCATCTCATGGGCACCACCCACGTGATCCGCGGAGAGGAATGGCTTCCCAGCCTTGCCAAGCATCTCATGCTCTTCCGCTATCTCGGATTCCGCCTGCCCAAGTATATGCACATCGCTCAGATCATGCGGCTGGACGAAAACGGCAATAAGAAAAAGCTTTCCAAGCGCGATATGGGAGCCAACATGGACGACTACAGCCGCATGGGCTATTCTCCCGCCTCCGTTTGCGAATATATCATGACGCTGCTCAACTCCAACTACGAGGAGTGGCACATGCAGAATCCCGAAAAGCCCTACACCGAATTCCCCTTCAATATCAAGAAAATGAGCTCCTCCGGCTGCCTCTTTGATTTCAACAAGCTCAACGACGTGAGCAAAAACGTGCTTTGCCGCCTCACCGCCGACGAGGTCTACGAGCAGGTGCTGGAATGGGCGCGGAGCAACGATCCCGAGCTGGCAGAGCTGCTTGCCGCCGACGCCGCCTACGCCAAGTCGGTGTTCGCCATCGGCCGCGGCGGCAAGAAGCCCCGCAAGGACTTCGCCACCTGGCAGGACGTTCGCCCCTATATGAGCTTCTTCTACGACCGTCTCTTCACCGTGGAGGACGCCTACGACGAGCGCTTTGACAAGGCGGACATCCGCCGCGCATTGGAGGCCTTCCTCGCCACCTATGATCCCGCCGACGATATGAACGGTTGGTTTGAAAAGGTGAAGGCCGTGGCAGAATCTCTGGGCTACGCCTCCGATATGAAGGCCTATAAGGCCGATCCCACCGCCTTCAGAGGCAACGTGGCCGACGTGAGCATGTTCCTGCGCGTGGCCGTAACGGGCAAGCTGAACGCTCCCGATCTCTACACCGCAATGCAGATCCTCGGCGCCGACCGCGTAACCGCGCGGATCCGCTCCATGATCGCTTCGCTTTGATGCACTCCATGCAGAAAGGACTCAACCGCTATGCAGATTGAAAGAAACTTTATCCACGATATTATCGACGAGGACCTTCGCGAGGCCCCCGAAACCAAGATCCACACCCGCTTCCCTCCCGAGCCCAACGGCTATCTCCACATCGGCTCGGCTAAGGCCATCATGATCAACTATCAGGTGGCTCAGAAGTATGACGGTCTGTTTAACCTCCGCTATGATGACACCAACCCTGCCAAGGAGGACAACGAATACGTGGAGGCCATCTACCGCGATCTCAACTGGCTGGGCGCGATCCCCGGCGGCGGCGTATTCTACGGATCGGACTATTTCGACAAATGCTATGAATTCGCCATTCAGCTCATTAAGGATGGCAAGGCCTACGTTTGCGACCTCACGGCAGAGGAAATGAGAGCCTACCGCGGCACTCTCACCGAGCCCGGCAAAAATTCCCCCTACCGCGATCGCACCGTGGAGGAAAATCTGGATCTCTTCGAGCGCATGAAGAACGGCGAATTTGCCGACGGCACACACACCCTGCGCGCCAAGATCGATATGGCCAGCCCCAATATGAACATGCGCGATCCCGCGATCTACCGCATCGTGCACACCGATCATCATCGCCAGGGCAGCAAGTGGTGCATCTATCCGCTCTACGATTACGCGCACCCCATTCAGGATGCGCTGGAGGGCATCACCCATTCCCTCTGCTCTCTGGAATTCGAGAATCACCGCCCTCTCTATGAGTGGGTGATCGACAACATCGGTTTTGAGAAGAAGCCCAAGCAGAGAGAATTCGCAAGACTCAACGTAACCAACACCGTGATGTCCAAGCGTTATCTCCGCTATCTGGTGGAGAATAATATGGTGGACGGCTGGGATGATCCCCGTCTCCCCACCCTCTGCGCTCTCCGCAGAAGAGGCTACACTCCCGCCTCCATCTTCG
>JAZRCQ010000228.1:0-5668 GCA_045659845.1 Eubacteriales bacterium | reverse complement strand
ACTTCAAAGAGGGGAACCAGGATCAGGTGCGTGGGCTTGAAGGTCTTCAGCTCGTCCATGATATAGCGCAGACCGGAGGAGATATAGACCTCGCAGCCCTGTGCAAAATGGCCGACGAAATTCACGGTGGAGCCAAAGGTGTGGTGGGGGGGAAGGGTGAAGAGGGTGCGCTCGGTGATGTTGAAGTTATACATGCCCTGCTCCATATCCGAGCAGATGTTCTTCAGGGAAAGCATCACGCCCTTGCCCTTGCCTGTGGTGCCCGAGGTGAACACGATGCTGGCCAGCTTTTCATTGTCGATCTGATAATCGAAATAGCTTCTGTCGCCGTTCTCCAGCTTTTCCTTTCCTGCGGCAACCAATGCATCAACGGAGGTGGCGCCTGCGGCCTCTCCGCAAAGGGAAATCAGATGCTTCACCGAAGGAGTGCTCTGGCAGATCTCGGCCACCTTCTCGGCCGCGTCGGCGGCGAAGAAGATATATTCACAACCTGCCGTGTTGATAATGGAGGCCACGTCGGCGGCAGGCAGCTCCTTGTCGATGGGAACGGACACGGCGCCCACCGTCATGATGGCAGTGTAGGAGAGGAACCAGTCCACGGATGCGCCGCCCAGAATGGCAATGCGGGTACCCTCCGAAACCTTGCTGTGCAGCTCGGTGCAAAGGGCGCGCACGTAGTCGCGGCATTCGGCAAAGGTGATGCGGGAGGGCTCGGCCTGACGGGGCGTCACCTTGTATTGGAAGGCCGTTTTGTCGGGGAAGCGTGCCGCCACATTTTCCACCATTTCCCGAAAATCGGAGAATTTCGTGGTTTCATAGAGCGGGTAGTTCTTTTTGCGATTTTTGAAAGACATATTGCTGTCGCTCCTTTTTTAATATTGTCGGGATCGTTTTTGATCAAGCTGCATTTCATTCCATTACATTATACACCCCGATTGTTGACTTGTCAATGGTTTGGGCGTGTTTTATGAAAAATAATTCACATTTTTAAACAACTAAGTCGCCGATGCTTCGCGAAAAGGAAGGCATCGGCGACGTTTTTTTTTGAATTTGCTCAGGGCTGAGCAGGGGCGGCCTTGAGCGCATCCTCGATGAGGGCGGCCTTGGGAGCGGCGGTGTGGCCCTCGGGCAGATACACCTCGCCTCCGGGAATGCGGATGATGGCGGCGGCCTTGAATTGCTCCACGGTCACGGTGCCGTCGGAATCCTCAAAATTCCAAACAGCCTCCAGATCCAGAAGCGACTTGCCGCTTTTGTCCAGCTCGATCTCAAAGGTGAAGCTTGCGAAATCGTAGCGTTTTTTTTCAACGGTGGTGTTTGCAATTGGGCGCGTGGTGAATTTCTGCTCTTCGCCGTTCACGGTCACCTGACCTTCATGCTTTCCCGTGGAAAGCCCATAGCAGGTGATGCCAACGTCCACGGTGACCTCGGCGGTGCGCTCGTCATAGGAAACGGCTTTCCATTTGGCAAAGAGGATCAGCGTTTCCGATTCCTGCGAATAGAGCACGCCTGATTCCTCCCAAAGCGGCTTGGAGGGCTTGGTGACAGCTTCCGTGGGGGCTTCCGTGGGGATTTCCGAGCCAAGCTCGTCGGTGACGGGCGGCAACTCGGTGGAGGGGGGCGCGCCGAAGCGGACGCAGCCCGAAAGCAGGATCGCACACAGCAGGGCGATGGCTAACAATTGAATTCTCATAAAAACCTCGTGGCGTGATACGCTTGGGGATGCTCAGCTGTTGGGGGATTGTACGGATCTGATCTTTTTCTTCACGTTCGTGATCTGCGTGCGGATCAGCGTGATGGCCTCCACGTATTTCGTGATGGCCTGCAGGCCGTCGCTGTCCTCGGATTCGGAGGTGAAATCGGCATAAGCGGTTTTTCCAAACTCCTCATAGAGCGACTTCAAACGATATTCCAGCGTTTTGAGTCTGAGGTGCAGGGCGGCAAGATCGGATACGGTGTTTATCTTTTGCGCGGCGTAGTCGGATAATGCGCGGGTGCCTTCCTGAAATTCTTTCCAATCCATAATCGTTTCTCCTTGCGGTTCATTCATAGGAATATTATACATCAAAAATGTCGGCTTGTCAACCGAGATTTTCGGTTTTGAAAAAACTTTTCGTTTCATGCGGATGCGCGTGGGGCGAACGGGAGATACTGAGAAAAAAAGGAGACAGAGCGAATGAACAAAAACATCTACAAAAAATATGCGGCGGCACACGCTCCCGCATCTCCCGTTGGGAAAAACTGTGCCCGCGCCTTTTGGGTTGGCGGGGGGATCTGCGTGCTGGGGCAGCTGAGCCGCGAGGTCTGGATCCGCGCAGCCGGCTTCACTCCGGAGCAGGCGGGAAGCGCGACCTCGGTGTTGCTGATCCTGCTTGCCGCGTTGCTCAGCGGATTGGGCGTGTTTGACTGGATCGCCAAATACGCGGGTGCGGGGACGCTGGTGCCCATCACGGGCTTTGCCAATTCTGTGGTTTCCGCGGCGATCGATTGCCGCTCGGAGGGCTTGATTCTGGGCGTGGGATCCAAGGTCTTTTCCGTGGCAGGCCCCGTTTTGCTCTACGGAACCGTGGCAGGCTCGGCTTTCGGCTTGATCTATTGGCTGGCGGGATTGCTCGGATAAGCGGAAAAGTTGTTAAAAAAATGTGAATAATGCGGAAGTGGCATGGACTTTAAAGAGGGATTGTGCTATAATGTATAAGTATATTTGTGCTTTTGGAAAGGAAAAGGAACGGAAAAGATCCCATGATTCGTTTTTTTGATCTGCACACCCATCTTTTGTGTGGCGTGGATGACGGTGCAAAAACCTACGAGGAAATGTGCGCAATGCTGGATATGGCCTATGCCGACGGCACGAGAGCCATGTGCCTCACGCCGCATTTTTCGCCTTATCACTATGGCGACACTTATGAAAGCTCGGAGAAGTCCTTCCGCCTGCTTTGCGCCTATGCAAAGGAGAAGTATCCCGATCTCCGCCTGTTTCTCGGGCATGAATTGGGCTATCATTCCTCCTGCCTGCGCGCCTTGGAGGAGGGGGCCTGCCGCCCCTTGGGAAACAGCCGCTACCTGCTGGTGGATTTCCCGGAAACGGTGAGCTTCTTTGAATTGAGCAATGCGATGAATCAGCTGCTCCGCACGGGCTACCATCCCATTCTGGCTCACACCGAGCGCTATCGTTGCCTCTTCACCCATATGGATTGGGTGCGGGAGTTTGTGGAGGAGGGCGGAATCGTTCAGATCAATGCCTCCTCGGTCTGCGGCTCTTGGGGCACGCTGGCCAAAATGCAATGGAAAAAGCTGGTGAAGGAGGGCTTGGCGCATATCGTGGCCTCCGACGGGCATAATCTCACCTCCCGTCCGCCGATCATGTCGGTGTGCATCCCTTATCTTCAGAAGCATTGTGATCCGCAGTATGTGAGAGCTCTGATCTGGGACAACGCCTGCAGAGTGATCCGCGACGAGCGGTTTTAAAAATCTACATCAAGAAAGGAATGAATTCTCATGGAAGAAGAAAAGAGCGGTCAGGTTGAATTGCAATTTTCCGATCTGGTTGCAGTGCTTCGCCATTGCTGGTGGATCATGGCCATCGTGTTTGTGGTGGCGGCTGTCAGCCTGTTTGCCTTCATGAAGGCAACGCATGAGCCCGAATACACTGCGGAGGCGAGCATCTACGTTATGAGAAGCTCTCAGGATCCCGACAGCAATGTCGGCAACACCACCTCCACCTCGGACGTGTCCATCGCAACCTATCTGGCAAAGGACTGCCCTGAGCTGGTGAAGAGCCATCGCGTGCTGGAGCGCGTGATCTATGAAAGAAATCTGATCATGGATTACGAAACGCTGGCAAAGCGCGTGAAGGTGGAGAATCTGGAGAACACCCGTATGGTCTATCTGAGCGTTCGGGCATCCACTCCCGAGGAGGCCGCGGCCGTGGTGACCACGCTGGCTGAGGTCACCTGCGATTTCATGAACAACGAGATGTACGACGGGCAGAAGCTGTTCCGCCCCGTGGACACCAACGTGGTGCCTCAGCAGATCTCCAACCCCATTTCGCTGGTGCTGATCCTTCTGGTGGCCTTCGTGCTTGCCTTTGCGATCTATGCGATCTATCTGATCCGTTTCCTCATGGATGATAAGATCAATTCGCCCGAGGACGTGGAGAAATATCTGGGACTGAACGTTCTGGGCCAGATCCCCAACCGCGACGATACGAGCCGCAGAAAGAAATACTATGGCTACGGTCAAACCGCGGAGCAATGAAAGGAGGCTGTGCTGCATGAGAACGATCCAGCTTGATTTTGGCGAGAAGAGCAATTATTTTATGCGGGAGGCCTTCAACACCCTCCGCACCAACATCTTGTTCAGCGGCAAGGACGTGAAAACCATCATCGTCACCAGCTGTGTGGCGCATGAGGGTAAGACCACGGTTTCCTTTGAAATGGCGAAGAGCTTGGCAGAGGCCAATAAAAAGGTGCTTCTGGTGGACGCCGACCTCCGCAAGTCGGTGACCGTGAGCCGCTATACCAAGGAAAGAGGCGTCAACGGCCTCAGCCAGATCCTTTCCGGACAGGTGGATCTGGAGAATTCGGTCTACCGTACACAGGTTCCCAACATGGATATGATCTTTGCCGGCCCCTATCCGCCCAATCCGGCGGAGCTGGTTGGCTCTCCCGTGTTTAAGGAGCTTTTGGACTGTGTGAGAGATGCCTACGATTATATCATCGTGGATGCGCCTCCTCTGGGCCTTGTGATCGATGCCGCCATCATGGCAAGCGTTTGCGACGGTGCGGTGATCGTGATCAATCAGGGCAGTATCAAGTACCGCATGGCGCAGGACGTAAAGAATCAGCTCTCCAAGAGCGGCTGCCGCATTCTGGGCGTGGTGCTGAACCAAACGCAGAGAAAGAAGAGAAGCGTGAAGGGCTCTCAAGGGGCTTACTACGCAAGCTACGGCGAGTACTACGGCAATTCGCAGACCTCGCAGAGCGCGCCTCGCCCCGCCGCTCCCTCTGCACCCCGTCAATCCTCTTCTGCCGCTCCCGCCCGTCCCGTTGGAGCCGGCACGCCGAGAACCGGCAACGGAACAAAATAAAAAACGAGCCCGAGAGAAAACCAACGGCTCAAAAATATCCCCCTTGTAGCAGACCGGAAAACCGTTTTCAGGACTGCCGCAAGGGGGATTTTGCATTGCATTTTTATCGTCGGTGGCGTTGCCCTGCGGCTCTGTCGCAGGTACACCCCGACTTTTTTATAGTCTTTCGATCCCGTAGCAGATGCAGCGGTGGGTGCGGCCGCGATAGTCGATGAGCTCCTCCTTCTCCATGCGCTTCATGCCGCATTTTTCCATGACGCGCATGCTGGCGGGATTTTCCTCGAATGCGCCTGCCGTCACGGTGGTGAAGCCGAGCGAGAAGAGTCGCTCGATCACGGCCGAGAGGGCCTCGGTGGCGTAGCCCTGCCCATAGAAATCGGGGTGGTAGGCATAGCCCATCTCCACGGTGTGATCGGTCTGCTCCACGTCGTTGAGAAAGCCGATCAGGCGGTCGCCCAAGCGTACGCCGAACACGTAGCGATCGGTGCGGTGGGAAAGCTCCATCAAGCGCTCAAAGAGGGGATATGCCGCCTCGTCGGAGTCGAAATCGGGGAGCATGTAGGTTTTTTTCACGGTGTC
>JAZRCQ010000227.1:0-3066 GCA_045659845.1 Eubacteriales bacterium | reverse complement strand
CGATTCGCGGATCACGGCAAGGTTGTTGGCCAGATGGGGCTGCTCCGCGGGAACCCAATCCACAGCCTCGAGAGCGCCGCCCGTGAAGTAGGCATACCAGGTCAGGGCAACGGTGTAGCGGCCGTAGTCGTGGCTCATATGATAGCCGTCGCGGGTGACGGTGTCGCCAACGTAGGAGGTGCGGATGTTCTGAATGGAGGTGCCTGCGGGGATCACGCCGCTCACGCGCCAATCGGGAACGACCACGGATTGTGCGGTGTCCACCGTCATCTGATACATGGTCATCTGATTTTTGTTGTAGTTGGGGAAGGAGGAGTGGGTGCTGTCCTGCTGGTAGGCCCAGGTCATGTGGAAGAAGATCTTTGCATTGGGATTGGTCTTATTGAGATCGAAGAAATTGAGAAGGACGGGAAGCTTCTCATAGGATTCGGGAAGACCGCAGGTCTTGCTGGTTTGCTGAACGGTGATATAGTCCCATTGCTCCTCGCAGAGAGCGGTGAAGGCCTTCACGTTGTCTTTTTTGGTCCACTCGCCGTCTGTGTTTTTGTAGTAGGTGTAGGCGGCAAGGTTATAGCTGAGGTTGGAGGCGTGGGTGTCGATGCTGCAGCCGCCAATGTAGAGATTGCCGAGGATCACCTCTTCGATGCCCGCGTCCTTGCAGATATCCCAGAGATATTGCATGGCATCGGTGCTGAAGCTATTTCCGAGAGCGAGGATCTTGATGCTGTTGGTGGCGGGGAGCGTTTGGGTGAGCGATTCGCCGCAGCGCTCGCAAACGGAGGTCATGGAGCCTGCTGCCAAGGCTTTGGCATCTATCTTTTCCACCACGGAGTAGGCATGGGTGGTGCAGGGGCCAAGCTGCTCGGTGGTTTCCTCGGAGGAGGGGGATTCTGCGGGAGGCTCGGCCTTGTCGCATCCGATGGCGCTCAGCACCAGAAGCAGAGCAAGCAGAAGGGGCAGAAGCTTTTTGAAGGTTTGTTTCATTTTCGATTCCTTTCGCAAATTGCCGGTAAAGACGGGTATATTATAACACAAAACAGAAGGACTGTCAAGAACAACGCCGCGCAGGCATAGTTTGGCCGTTTTCAGATATCCTAATAAAGGAACGGATTCGTTTTTTCGTTGGCAAGGCGGGAGAATGCGCGGCAGAGGCAGAGGGCCGACGGCAACAAATAGAATCCTTTTTCAATCATAGCTACCCAAAATCAAATAAAAAGAGCCAAATTCAAAGATTTTTGCAGAATATCCAAAAACAAAGAATTGTGGCCAAAAACAAAGAAATTTGGTTGACAACGGAGGGAGAAATGGCTATAATGGGTAGCAGAATCCAAAAATGAGAGGAGTTAACACATGGGAAAATATTTCGGAACGGATGGGTTTCGCGGAGAGGCGGGCGTGGAGCTGACGGCCGACCACGCCTATCGCATCGGGCGTTTTCTGGGATGGTATTATTCGGAGAACGGCACCAAAAAGGTGAGAGCGGCGGTGGGGAAGGACACCCGTCGCTCCAGCTATTTGTTTGAATACGCCGTGGCGGCAGGCTTTGCGGCCTCCGGCGCCGACGTTTATATGCTCCACGTGATCACCACGCCCGGCGTTTCCTTCGTGGTGGCGCGGGAGCATTACGATTGCGGCATTATGATCTCGGCCAGCCACAATCCCTTCTGCGACAACGGGATCAAGCCCGTGAACGGCCGCGGCGAGAAGATCGACGACGAGACCATTGAGAAGATCGAGGCCTATCTGGATGGGGATCTGACCGCGCTTGGGCTGACGGCCGACCTGCCCTTTGCCAAGGGGGAGGCCATGGGGCGCATCGTGGACGATGCGGCCGGGAGAAACCGCTATATCGGCTATCTGATCTCCCTCTCTCGCCATTCCTTCCGCCCCTTCCGCGTTGGTCTGGATTGCGCCAACGGAAGCGCGTGGATGATCGCAAGAAGCGTTTTTGAGGCGCTGGGGGCGCAGGTTTCGGTGATCAACGCCGAGCCGAACGGCGTGAATATCAATCGGGAGGCAGGCTCCACCCACGTGGAGGTGCTGGCCGAGCATGTGCGGAAAAACGGCTTGGATCTGGGCTTCGCCTTCGACGGCGATGCCGGCCGTTGCATCGCCGTGGACGAGAGAGGCGAGGTGGTGAACGGCGACCATATCCTCTATATCCTTGCCACCGAGCTGAGGCGTGCGCAGGAGCTGACCAACAACACGGTGGTCACCACGATCATGTCCAATCTGGGGCTCTACCGCGCGCTGGAGGACGCGGGGATCGACTACGTGAAGACCACGGTGGGGGATCGGTTCGTTTATGAAAACATGATGCAAACGGGGAATTGCTTGGGCGGCGAGCAATCGGGGCATATCATTCTCAGCAAATATGCCACCACGGGTGACGGAATCCTCACGGCCATCAAGGTGATGGAGGCGGTGATCGAGCGGAAGCAGCCGCTGAGCCGCTTGGCTGAGCCCGTGAAGATGCTGCCGCAGGTGCTGATCAACGTGCGCGTGCGGGATAAGGAGTCGGCCGCGTCCGATGCGGTGGTGCAAGCCGAGATGGAGGCGATCACGGGCCTGCTGGGGCGAAACGGCAGGATCCTGCTCCGAAAGAGCGGCACAGAGCCCGTGGTGCGGGTGATGGTTGAGGCCCCCACGGAGGCACAATCTCAGGAATGTGCCGAGCGGGTGGCAGAGCTGCTTCGTCGGAGACACGGGGAGGGCTTGGTATGAGTGTGAAGGAATGCACGGTGCGGGAGCTGTTTCGTCACGAGGATGCCACGGCGGCTTGGGGGTATCTTTCCTCCTTCACCTATCCGTGGGAGGCCTTGGACGGCTTGAAGGAGGAGATCCTGCGCTTGGGAAGCCTCCTGAGTGAGGAGGACTATTGCCGCGTCGCTCCCGACGTTTGGGTGGCGAAAACGGCAACGGTGGCGGCCACGGCAACGCTTTGCGGCCCAACCATCGTGGGGCCTCACACCGAGGTGCGCCCCGGTGCCTTTGTGCGGGGAAGCGCATTGATCGGCAGAGGCTGTGTGGTGGGGAATTCCACCGAGCTGAAAAACGTGATCCTCT
>JAZRCQ010000226.1:0-3829 GCA_045659845.1 Eubacteriales bacterium | reverse complement strand
CCTGACCCGCAGGCCCCAAAACACCTCCGTGCACCCCCGCCGCCCGGTGTTTTTTTCCCGAGCCCACGCTCACGAGAGCGCCGCTTCCCCCCTTTGCACCACGGCCACCATCATGAAGGCAAAGCCCGGAACGTCCTCGGTGATCCGCTCCTGCAGCAGCCGCAGGCCGCTTTCCCGAATTTCCCGACGGAAGGTCTCATGCGTCACCATGCGGCAGGAGGTGGCGGCGATCTGCAGCCTTCTGCCGTCCTCCCAATGCTCCCGCTCCCGAAGCTCAAAGGCCATTTGCGGATCGGAGCATCGCTCTATCTGGCCGTTGCCCATCGAGCAGATCAAGCCGATGCCGCCCGGCGCGAGATGCTCTCGGAGAAACCGATAGAAGGCCTCCCGATCCGCATCCTCCACCAGCATATGCAGAACGGCAACGGCGTAAATAAAATCAAACCGCTCCTCGCATTCCCCTCGGATGCAATCCAGCACGCGAAAGGACTCTGCCTTCTCAGGGTACGCACGCCTGCAAAAGTCAATGGCGGCGGGAGAAATATCCGTGGCGGTGAGAGCATAGCCCTCCCGCAGAAGAGGCGCGGCATCCCTGCCCTCTCCGCATCCGATCTCCAGCAGGCGGTGCTGCTTCCCGATCCCATAGGCGTTCATGACCTCCCTCACCACGGGAGAGGGATCCGATTGAAACCACGTGAGCCCCTCGGCATGTACCTGACGGTAGCGATCGTCGTAGGCCTCGTAATATCTTCTTTCCATTTTGCCGGCCTCCAATCCCGATGTATTGCTCCCCGCGTCACCGAAGCAACACGGGGAGACTCTGTTTTTTTATGAAAGCTTTTCCCCGTAGACCAGGATCTCACGGGTGTTCACAAGGTTGTAGGAGCTCTCCTGACCGCTGCTCCCGATCACCACGCCGATGCGGATATACTGCCCCTGCACCCCTGCCATATTGAAAAGGCAAACGGTCTTGGCGGTGTTTCCGTTCCACGGATCGGCCGCAGAGGGGCCGCAATTCACCAGTGCTTTGCCGTTGATGCAATCCCAGCAGGCCGAGGGAATGCGCGTCCAATTCACGCCGTCGTCGCTAACGAACACCTCTGCCGCTCCGGGGAAGCCCTGCAAGTTGCCCGAAGCAAAGCCCATGGCATCGAAGCGATGGACGGTGCCGAAATTCAGGGTGATAAGTCCTCGGTAGGGAGCGTTTTCTCCCACCTGTCCTTGAATATCGTAGCGCAGATCGTCGAAGGCAAAGGAGGCCATGAGAGTGCTTCCCCAATGACCGTTCACCAGATTCTGCACCGCCGTGGCATAGCCCTTGGCATCGCCGTTCATGCGCTCAATGCCGATCACCGAAACGCCGTATTCCGGGTTGGCAATATCCGCCTTCTGCGCGGCGGTAAGCCCCGTGGAGGAATAGGCCAAGGAGGCGATCGCCCCCTTCGTTCCGAGGAGCCCCGAGAAGCTCTTGCCATTGGGATACGTTCCTCCGCTCAGCACCGAGATCAACGAGGCCTTCGGGATGGCCGTGAGGTTCTGGGAGGCAGAATCATCCACACGGTCCTTCAATTCCGCATATTCTATGCCCTCAGAGGCTGTTTGATATGCCTCCGGCACGGCAGGAGTCTCACGCGTGGCGCGCGCAGCCGCCGCCTTGAGAATCGAGGCATATTCCGCAGGCAACGTACCGTTGTAATTCACTTCGGTCGGATCCATCCCCGTGATCTCCGCAAAGATCGTCAGAGCCGCCAGATAGCTGCCGAGGAGGCTCGGATGGGTGAGATCGGCGTCATAAAGCTCGATCTCGGGATGCGACCTGTAAACGTCGAAGAAGGCGCGGCCCACGTGCGCCACGTCAACGCCCAGCTCAGCGCCGATCGCCTCATAGGCTGCGGCGAGCTGCCAGGTCATGCTCTCATTCGTCCAGCCATTCTGCGCCAAGGCAGAATGTCCCGTTTTCCGTCCCCACGTCTCATAGAGGATCGGCGTGGCACCATTTGCGCGCACCTTGCTCGCCAGCTCTCGCACACCCGTATAAAACTTTCCGGGATCGAGAATGGGGCAGGTGCTTTGCTCCTGCAGCACCACAAAATCAAATTTCACGTTCGAGAGCATCGTTTTCACCTGCGAGCCCAGCTCGTCGGTGTCCTTGGCGGAGTTGATGAGATACCATGCCCCCTTGGTGACGGAAACCACGCTCACGTCGTAGCCCGCCGCCTCCATAATGCTTCGGAAGAGCTCCGCAGGCATATCGTTGTAATACGTATAGCTGTTTCCGATAAACATGATCGTATAGGGTTTTCCCTTTTCCAAAACGGCAGGAGGTGTCACGGGGGCATCTGTTTCAGGCTCGGTAGGTGTCGGCGCATTTGTTTTTGCCCCCTCCGTTGCCTCGGGAGTCTGCTCTTTCCCGCAAGCAGCGGGCAAACAAACCAGCAGGCCCATCAACAGCATGGAAAGTACCCGCCAAAATGATCTTTTGCTCATCTCTTTTCTCCTTTTATCTGCAGCATCAAAAAAATCAATCTGAAATTCAGGGTTTCCTCTCCGAGGTTATCGCCTCTGTCATGGGCGTTCCCCGATCAGAATTCCACCTCGCTCCCGCAGCCGCTCCTGCAGGCGCCCTACGTTGATCTCCCGATAGGCCACGCCCTCGGAAAGCGCCATCACTGCCGCACAGCCGGCCGCCTCCCCCATAGCAAGACAAGGCGCCATCACGCGAACGGGGCCCAGCACGGGCCGCTCCACGCTGATGCATCTGCCAACGGCGATCAGATTATCCACGCCCTTCGGCAAGAGGCAACGGTATGGAATCGGCGTGAAAAGTGACTTATGCCGCTTCCGATCGGGCTGATGACTGGGCCTTTTCGGATCGGGAAGATCCCAGCCATACACCGAATAGGCAATGGCATCGGGAAAACTGCGCTCGTTGAGCAGGTCATCCACCGTTAAAACGTACTCTCCCTCGATCCTGCGGCTCTCGCGGATGCCGAGCATGGGAGCGATCCCCCGAACCCGTGCGCGGCGAAAGCCGGGAAAATGCTCGCGCATGATCTCCAGCAATCGGAAATTCTCGCGGCGCGCATCAAGGATCCCTTGCGTGATCGATCGCGCATCCAAGCCGTCCACGCCCACCATGCGATTGGTGTTGATCATAAACACGTCCCGCTCCGTGAGCATCACGGAAATAAAGATATCGTAGGGAAAATCCCAAACGCCGCTTTCCCGCAAAGGCTCGATGAGTGCCCGGAAGCGAACGTCCCCCGTGGTTCTCATATAGTCGGTAAGCGCGTCAACATCCACGTTCTCCACGTGAAGCTCCAGCGAGGCCGGCGCAACACCGCCGTTTTCATCCCCCACGGCAAAGGGGCATCTCGCCATGGCGCAAAGGTCGGCATCCCCCGTGGCATCCGCAAAATAAGCCCCCCTGATATAGCTGAGGCCGCTCTTGTTGTGCACGATCACGCCCTCCAGCCGTCGGTCATGCCGCACAACGTCCACCACGCTCGTGCCATACAAAACGGTGACACCCGCCTCGTCCAGCATCTCCTCCAGGATCAGCTTGCATCGCTCTCCTTCAAGCACAACGCCGGCGGCAAGCCCTGCATACCAGCCGTGCGGAGGGCAGGAGAAATCCACCGATCCAACGTCCACCGCCGCACCGTTCGCCAGCAGCCGCTCCTCCAAGCGGCGGTAGATCCCGCCCACGGAGGAGACCAGCTCGCCGCGATGATAGGTTCGGCCGCCGAGGATATGGTTCACGAGCCCCTGCGTGGCCGTGCCTCCGATGCAGGTGCCGCGCTCCACCAGAAGCACTCGCGCTCCGCTC
>JAZRCQ010000225.1:0-6703 GCA_045659845.1 Eubacteriales bacterium | reverse complement strand
CCTGCCTCCTCGGTGGCGTAAACACGCTCAGGGCCGCTTTCCAGCGTTACGGCCACGGTTACGTGGCTTACGCCTTTCACCGCCTCGCAAAGAGCCTTGATCCTTGCCTCCAGCGCGGCGCGATAAAGCTCGGTGTCGGTCTCCTGCGGCGCAGGCTCGGGCGATGCGGCGGATTCTGATCGGGTGAGGTCTCCGCCGAAGAGAAGAAGGATCACGCCGATCGCGCCTCCCAAAAGCAGAAGGAGCAGGCGAAGCCTTTGCTTGCGGTCGGGATCGGACGTTGAAAAAAAAGACATGGCAGCTCCTTTCATTCCACAGCGGTCACACATTCACAGCCCAGCAGAGCTGCAACGGTGGCCTCGATCTGATTCGGATCCTTCCAGATCGCGCTTCCCGAAAGGATCACCGTTACGCGGGTTGGGATCAGTTGCCCCTCCTCCTCGGCCCACGTCACGGCGCATCGAAGCTCACCGGAGGGGATGGAGAATTCCTGCTCCAGAAGGTGGGTGAGCGTTTGCGCAAAATAGGTCTTTGAGGAGGACTGAAGCGCCTGCTCCAGCTCCTCCTCGCGAGATTCGGAGGAGATCTGCAGCTCCTCCTCGAGCCTCTCCCAAAGGGCTTCTCCTTCGGAAAGCAGGCGCGGCAACGGTGCCATCAGGATGCAAACAAAGAGAAGATTGGAAAGCAGACGAACCAAGCGGGCAGAGCGCTCGGGGATGATGCCCAACGTCAGAGAAAAGATCAATGCGGCACCGAATAGAGAAAGCAGATAGGATCTCAAGGCACACCTCCTAACCGATGGCCGAGGCGCATCGGGCGAAGAGCGTCAGCGCGAGGAGCGGAACAGAGGAGCAGATACAAACTGCGGCGGTGAGATGCCCGTTGAGCGAAGCGATCTCCTCCAGAAGCCGCCGCTCGCCGTCACAGCCGAGAAAATCTGCCAACGAGGCTGCCGCCTGCCAAACGGTTCTGAAGAGCAACAGGCGGGCTATCGTCGGCAAAAGGGTGAGAAGCAGGAACAGAACGCCGCAAACGCCCAGAACGCCGCGCAGATAACCAACCCCTGCGCTAACGGTTCGCAGAAGCTCTCCCACCGATCCTCCCACCACGGGAAGCAGATTCCCAACGGCAAAGCGGGCGCTCCGCATGGCAAGCGTGTCGGCGCGCGCGGCAAGAGTGCCTTGTGCGCCCAGCATGGCCAGAAGGAGCATCATCAGAAAGGAAAGAAGCGTGGCGTATTTCTTTTTCAGTGTGGCAAGAAGCGTGCCGACGCGCATCGTCGGCTCGGTGACGCCGATCCAGGAAAGCGACAGACAAAGACAGCAGAAGGGAACCACCGTCTTGCCGATAATGGTCTCCATCAGCGTCATGTAGATGGTGAGTGCCGCCGAGGAGGCAGCCGCCGCCGTCAGATTGCCGCCCATGGCGTAAACCGCGCCCATCATGGGAAGGGAGGCGTTGGTCAAGGCGCAAAGGCTGCTCAGCGCATCGGAAACGGAGGCGGCCGTTTCGTAGCCGCAGGTGGCCACGGCGGATAAAATGACAAGAGAGGAAAGCATGGAAAAGGCGCGGGAGAGAGCATTGCGGGAAAGCGACGAGCGCAGGGCGGCCAGCACCGAGGAGAGCAGAAGCACGCCGGCCAGGGAGGCCAGCACGCCCAGCGCTTGCCGCAGGTGGATCCCGATGCTTTCCAGAAGCGCGGCGAGCAGAAAGCGATAGTCGCTCAGCTCGGTTGCGGCGGCACCAACCGAGGCGGTGTCGTTTTCAAAGATGGAGGCGGGAAGCTGTGCGCGAAGCTCCTCCGAAAGTGCGTCCAGCAGAATGGAAAACTCCTCCGGCACAGGTTCTTCAGTCTCTGAATTTTCGGCATGCACCCTTGTGGTAAAAACGAAAAGCGCAAGGAGCGGCAGAAGAAGGAGGATCAGGCAACGGCGGAAAGAAGCCTTTCGGCAACCTCCAGAATCTCGCTGATGAGAGGGAGACAAAGCAAAAGGATCTCCAATTGCCCTGCCAGCTCCACACCGTTGGCCACACCGCTCTCGCCGTTTTCCCGACAAAGCTCCGCACAGAGATGCGTGAGAAGCGCCACGGCAAGAGCCTTGAAGAGCGGGGCTACGTAGCCCGAGATCCCCGTTTTTTCGGAAAGATCCTTCAGATAGCTCACGGTGGGAGCGAGAAGCACCAGCCCTCCAAATGCCAGCATCACTGCCACGGCCACGCGAGCAAGCGGAAGCAGCTCGGCATTCCATTTGCGAAGAACGGTAAGCGCCACCGTGCCGAGGATCGCCAGCGCGCAGATTCTTCCGTGATCCATAGGGGGCACACCTCCTCACGTTAAACACCAAAGAGGGAGCTGACGGCATCAAACAGCTCCCGTATGCGAGAGATCAAAAGGGTGAGCGCCACGATAATTCCTGCCAGCGTCACAAACATAGCCTGCTCGTCGCGTCCCGTCTTGCTCAGGATCTGAGAGGCCACGGCCACCGTGATCCCGATGCCAACGATCTTCATGATCAGAGAAATTTCCATACCGAGTGTCTCCGTTCCTTGTTTTTACGTCACCATAGGAGGATCGCGGTGGCGAGAGCGGCAGAGAGGCAGAGCGCGGAGCGAACTCGAAGCCGCGCAGGGAGAGCCTCCTTTTCCTTTTCTAAAATCCGATGCAGCGAATCCATATAGAAATCGCATCGCTTCACCTGCTCCTCCCGATAGGAGCCGCCGATCTCGCCCGCAAAGGCCGTGAGCAGGCGCAGGGCCTCCGGCGGAAGCTCGCTCCGACAATGCTCCAGCAGAGCCTGCGGCGTTTCCTCGCCGCCCCTGCCGTTACAGGCGGTCAGCAGAGCGTGATCGGCAGTGGAGAGAAGCTCGCCAACGGGTGTCAGGTAGCAATCGATCCGTGTGCGGATATGAAAAAGCAGATCGATCCACGCCTGCAGAAGACGGATGCGCTTTTTCTCATGGGCGGCCATTCTCAGCGCCGACGCGCCTCCAACGAATAGGATCAGAAGTCCTCCTAAGAGCTTAAGTGACAAGCCGTTCCGCCTCCTCCCAGCAAGCAATGCGATAGTGCAGACCGCCGCGCTCCCGCTTCAGTCCCACGTATGCGGCGAACACCTGCGCCCTATGCAAGCGCAGCAGGGAGGGGCGGCGGAGCAGCTCAGAGAGCGAGGAGGCATGGGTGGTGGCCACCAAGGGAACTCCGCAGTTGGCGGCGTTCAGCACGGCGCAGGCCTCGCGGGGATTTCCGATCTCGTCGCAGATCACAAGCTGAGCGCCCAGCGTGCGAACGGCGATCTCAATGCCCAATTCCGTGGGATAGCCCGTCAGCACGTCGAGAAGAAGCTCCTCGCCCTCCAGCCATGGGGCAAGCTCCTCGCGGGGATCCACCGCCACCGTGCGAAGGCCCTCCTCTCCTCGGGAGAGCTGAGCCGCAAGGCAACGCAGAAGCGTGGTCTTTCCGCCGCCGGGAGGCGAATAAAGCAGGAGACCTTGCCCCTTCCGCAAAGCCGAAAGCTGATCCCGCAGAGGCTCCGTGCAGATCCTTGGCGGATGCGGAAGGCGCAGGATCAATCCCGTAACGCTTCCCACGCCGATCACGCGTCCCTGCTCTGTGGCGGCGCATCCGCAAACGCCAACGCGGATACCGCCCGCATAGGTCAGATACCCTTGCATGATGGATTGGGAATGCGCATAGAGCGAGCCGTTGCTGAGCGTGCGCAGAAGCCGTTCCATCTCGGCTTCGTTGCAGATCACGGGGAGGAGATAATTTCTGCCGCCTTCGGTCACGCTGGCCCGTCGATTGAGATGGATGCGAAGCTCCTCTGCACGAGGCGCGGGACATCGGTCAACGGCATCCCAAAGATCGGGAGAAAGCACCTCTCGCAAAATAGGCGGCAGCTTTGTGTTTTTTCGCAGATCGTAAACTCGTTGCATGGTCATCCTCCCGTTGGTTTGATTCAGTATATGTGTTTTTTTCAAAAAAAGAACGATTTGAGCGCGGCTGCATAGAATGATAACGGATCGGGAGCGCAAACGGTCCGAGCATTTGCGAGAGGAGAATGGGAATGAGAGAAGAACCGAAGGAAACGATTCGCCAAACGGGGGAGAATGCTTGCTTTGCCGCGTCAAACAGCAGATGGGGCTTTCGGAGCTATTATGAGGAGTATTTTCGGGAAAGTGAGCTGGATGGCGTGTGGATCGTGAAGGGAGGGCCGGGCACAGGCAAAAGCCACCTGATGCGAAGCATCGCGGAGGCGGCGTCAGAAAGAGAATGGCAGGTGCAAACGGTGTATTGCTCCTCCGATCCCGATTCGCTGGACGGTGTGATTTTGGAAAAGGGAGGCGTGAAAAGAGCGGTTTTGGACGGTACCGCACCCCATGTCCGCGAGCCGATGCTGGCGGGAGTGACAAGCCATTTGGTGGATTTGGGAGCCTTTTGGAGCGAGGAGCAGCTTTTGCACCGAAAAAAGGAGATCAGCGAGCTTTCGCAGGAAAAATCCAAGGCCTACGGTCGCGCTTATCGTTATCTTTCGGCGGTTGGAGAAACGTGGGAGGTGCAAAGGGAGCTTGCGGAGAAATATCTGGATCGGGAAAGACTTCGTTTATCGGCGGAGCGACTGGCTCGTTCCCTTGGGGATGGCGCAGGGGCAGAGCCGAGAAATGCCCTGATGCGGTCGGTCGGCATGAAGGGAGCGGTTTGGCTGGACACGTGGCTTGCAAGAGCGGAGCGCGTGATTCTGGCGGAGGGGGCAAGAGGAAGCGCCGAGGCATGGATGGAGGAGGTTTATCGCGCCTGTCTGAAAAGAGGTCTCACGCTGGAGGTCTCCAAGGACCCCGTTCTGCCCGAACGCCTGGAGGGACTTTACGTGAAGGAGGCGGCGTGCGCGGTTTCTCTTTGTCCAAGGAGACTTTGCACGGTGTCGCACCGCGTGATCTCCACCGCGCGCTTTGCGCGCCGCATGAGCGAGACGGATCGAAAGGACTATCGATTCGCCGAGCGAATGAGAGAAGCACTCTTGGGAGAGGCGGTTCACCATTTGGAGCAGGCGGGCAGAGCGCATTTTCTTTTGGAGGAGATCTATTCCTCGGCGATGGATTTTCATGCCAAGGAGACCTTTGGAAGGGAGCTTTGTGAGAAAATATTGCACTTGCAAAACGAGTGAAAGTGTGATAAAATAAAAAGGGACGGCAGCAGGCCGTCGGGGAAGGATGAATTGCATGAAGGTTACGCTATTGGCGATCAACGGCTCTTGGTCGCACACCAATCTGGCTATACGTTGCCTGCGAAGACCGCTGGAGGCGGCAGGCTTTGAAACGGTTTTGTTGGAGCACACGCTGCACGACCGCACGGCTCACGTGCTGGCAGAGCTCTATCGGGAAAGGGCGGAGGTCTACGGCTTTTCCTGCTATATCTGGAATCTGCCGCAGATGCTGGCGCTGGCAGAGGATCTGCACCGTCTGTTGCCCGAAAGTCTCATCGTGCTGGGAGGCCCTGAGGTCTCCTACGGCACGGAGCGATTTGCCTCGCTGGACTACGTGGATTGCATCGTGAAGGGCGAGGGTGAGGACGCCGTGCTATCGGTTTGCGAGGCGGTGAGAGCCGGCAATCGGCCGGCGCGCATCGTGGAGGGCGGACGTCCCTCTGTGATGAGCGACGAGGGAGTGCTCTATCGTGCCGGTGAGCCGATGGGAAGAATGATCTATTATGAATCCTCGCGCGGCTGCCCCTTTTCCTGCGCTTATTGTCTCTCCTCCGCCACTCAAGGCGTGCGTGCCAAAACGGTGGAGCAGGTGCTTGCCGATTTGCGGCACCTGGAAGGGGAGGGATGGGAGATCCGAACGGTGAAGTTCGTGGATCGAACCTTCAATTTCAACGTCGGGCGAGCCAACCGCATCTGGGAGGCCCTTCTGGACAACTCCTTCACCAAATCCTATCATTTCGAGGTGTGTGCCTCCTTGCTCAATGAGGAGAGCTACGAGATCCTTTCCCGCTTCCCCGAGGGAAAGGTGCGGCTGGAATTCGGCCTGCAAAGCACCAATCCGCAAACGCTTTCTGCCGTTTCCCGTCATATCGATCCGCAGATTGTGGTTGGGGCGGTGCGCCGTTTGCGGAAAACGAGCCGCGTGCATCTGCATTTGGATCTGATCGCGGGACTTCCATATGAGGACTATCAAAGCTTTGCCCGTTCCTTCGATGCGGCTTATGGCTGCGCCCACGAGCTGCAGCTCGGCTTTCTCAAGCTGCTCCACGGAACGCCGTTGAGAGAAGAGATGGAGGATCACGGCTACGTTGCCACCTCCGAGCCCCCCTACACCGTGCTTCAGAACCGATGGCTTCGCTATGAGGAGATGCTTCGGCTCGCCGCCATTGCGGAGGCGATGGAGCGATATCTGGAGAGTGGCGGTTTTTCCGGCGGTCTGGAGACCATTCTTCGTTGCCTGCCGTCGCCCTTTGCCTTTTGGGAGGGCTTCACTCGGTGGCTGGAGGGGCGGGATCAACGCCCTCTGCAAAGGATCTCCCAGCCGGATGCCTACCGATATCTTCTGGAGTATGCAAAAAAGCTTTTGGGTGAGGAGCAGGCAGAGTCCGTCAGAGTGTCGCTGGCCGAGGATTTTGCGGCACACGAGCACAAAAATCCTCCCTATTTCCTCAAGCCATAAAAAGCGATAAGCGACGCCCCCCCGGGGGGGGGGGGGGTGTATT
>JAZRCQ010000224.1:0-11302 GCA_045659845.1 Eubacteriales bacterium | reverse complement strand
CCGACTGCTCCGCCGCTTTTCTTGCGGCCTTTTTCGCCTTTCTTCTTCTCCGCAGGACAACCACCGCCGCCACGATACCGCTCAGCACCAGCAGCGTGGGGAATGCTTCCACCAAGGACACGATAAAATCACCGCATCCCTCGCCGAAATTGATCCAGCTCTCGCGGAAGGCCGCACCCAGGCGGCTGCCCAGCGTGTTGCTTTCTGCCTGCGCGGTGAGGTTTGCCACCTCGTTCACCTGCAGATTCACGGTGGAATAGGTCACCAAGCTATCATAGCTTCGCAGCTGTGCCTGCAAAACGGCGATCTTCTGCTTCACCTCGCTCAGCCGCTGCTGAAGCGTCAGCCAAAAATTGTAGTCGCTCTTTTCATCCAGCGAGCTCATCATGGCCAGCAGGGAGTCCCGCTCGGCGGTCAGCTCCTCCAGCGTGGCCTCCAGCGTGTAGTAGCTTTCGCTCACGTCCTCCACCGAGGAGCCGTTCGAAACCACGTGCATGGCGTTGCCCACCGCTTGCGTGAAGGCTTCGGCTCGCTCTGCAGGGATTCGGATCCGATAAGATGCCGTCCTTTGGAAGGAGGAGGAGCCGTTCAGGCTTCGGTCGCTCACCTTGGAGCTTTCCACGTAGCCGCCGTACTGCTCCACCAGTCCGTTGAGTGCCGCGAGTGCCTCGTCGAAGGCAACGGTCTCGGCAGAAAGCTCAAAGGTCTTGATCAGCTTTCTTCCCTCCGGAACGGCGGCGATCTCCTTCTCCGTTTCCGTAAACCCGCCGTTCACCGAGGGAGCGGTCTCCACCCGATCGGATTTATCTCCCGCCGCGCAGGAAGCAAGGGAGAGCATCAGCAATC
Organism: Eubacteriales bacterium; assembly: GCA_045659845.1. Classification (GTDB taxonomy): domain Bacteria; phylum Bacillota; class Clostridia; order Oscillospirales; family CAG-272; genus UMGS1865. The sequence goes on along the minus strand of JAZRCQ010000224.1, from coordinate 10,456 downwards.
CAAGGATGAGGCAAAATAAACCGAAGCGTTTCATGAGAGATCTCCTTTCTCTTTCTTCAATCCTCCCGACGCTCGCCGAGAAGGATATGATATTTCTGATAGAAGGACTCGAAATAGCCACCGTCCAGAGCCTCGCGGATCTTGGCGGTCAGCTCATTATAGAAATAAAGGTTATGAACCACGGCCAGGTGCATACCAACCGCCTCCTTCGCCTTGAGCAGATGGCGAACGTAGGAGCGACTGTAGCTGCGGCAGGCGGGGCATCCGCAGCCCTCGTCGAAGGGCTTGGGATCCTTGGCATAGCGCTCGTTCATCAGATTCATCTTTCCCTTCCACGTGAAGAGATTGCCGTGGCGCGCATTGCGGCTGGGCATCACGCAATCGAAGAAATCCACGCCGCGATGCACGGCCTCCAGAATGTTGCAGGGCGTGCCAACGCCCATCAGATAGCGGGGCTTGTTTTCGGGCATATGAGGCTCCACCGCATCGATAATGCGATACATATCCTCGGTGGATTCTCCCACGGCCAGGCCGCCGATGGCGTAGCCATCCAGATCCAGCGTGGCGATCTGCTCCATGTGGCGGATGCGGAGATCCTCGTAGGTGCCGCCCTGATTGATGCCGAAGAGCAGCTGATGGCGATTGATGGTGTCCGGCAGAGAATTCAATCTCTGCATCTCGGCCTTGCATCGCTCCAGCCAACGGTAGGTGCGGGCAATGCTCTGCTCCACATACTGATACGGTGCGGGATTCTCAATGCATTCGTCGAAGGCCATAGCAATGGTGGAGGCCAGATTGGATTGGATCTGCATGCTCTCCTCAGGTCCCATGAAAATGCGCTTGCCGTCGATATGCGATTGGAAGCGCACGCCCTCCTCGGTGATCTTTCTCAGCTGAGAAAGGGAGAACACCTGAAATCCGCCGCTATCGGTGAGGATGGGGCGATCCCAGTTCATAAACTTATGCAGGCCTCCCATATCCCGCACCAGGCGGTCACCCGGACGGAGATGGAGATGATAGGTGTTGGAAAGCTCCACCTGACAGCCGATCTCGCGCAGCTCCATGGTGTTCACGCCGCCCTTGATGGCGCCGCAGGTTCCAACGTTCATAAAAACAGGGGTCTGGATGTCCCCATGGACGGTGTGCAGAACGCCTCTTCTGGCTCTGCCGTCCTTTGCCAATACTTCAAACATGGTTTGAGTCCTTTCCGGTAGCAAAAAAACAGTTTGCTCCTCTTTTTGAATTCAGATTAAAAGCCCGTGCGGTCAAACTGGCGATCCAGCGTTTTCTTGGAAAGCTCCATGGCCACGGGACGGCCATGGGGGCAGAAGGTGATGTCGGGAAGCTCCATCAGCCGCTTCACCAGCCATTCGATATGTCCGGGGGCATATTCCCTGCCCGCCTTGATGGCCGCCTTGCAGGCCGCCTGATACAGAGCCTTTTCGAAGATGATATCCCGCGTGAGCTTCACGCTGCCCGTGTTGTCCAGCAGGCGTCCCGCCATGGTGGAAAGCATATCCGCAACGGCGGCGGTCTCCACGCCCTCGGGAATGGCATCGGCAAACACGGTGTTGCGGGCATAGCGCAGGGTGAAGCCGATCCGCTTCAGCTCCTCCTCGTATTCCTTCAGCACCTCCACCTCGGCGGCCGTCATCATGGCCTCCACGGGGAGCATGAGGAGCTGCGAGGTGGGCTCCAGCTCCCGCAGACCCGCCTTCAGCTGCTCAAACAGAATGCGCTCGTGGGCGGCGTGCTGATCGATCACCAGCATTTTCTCCTCCACCTCCACGATCACGTAGGAATGGAACACCGAGCCAACGATCCGATAGCTCGGAAGCCGACGGGCCTCCTCGGCGGCCTTCGGCAGGCTCTGCTCTTGTGCCTTCACCTCTGCAGTCGCCGTTTCGGGGCGCTCGGTTACAGAGGGAGCGGAAATTTTTTTCTCCTCCGCGCGAACGGGCGCGGCGGCAGGTGCGATCGGCTCCTGCACCGCTTGCGCGCGCGGCACTGCGGGAGCATCCTCCCGCATGGGCACGGGGATCGCCTCCTGCATTCCGACGGAAGACGCCGGCACCTTCGGCTCGGCAGGGCGCTCGGCACGCGGCGGAAGGCCTCCCTTCTCCTCGGCATGCTCCGCCCTTTTCGCATCCTTGCGGATGAAGGAGGGGGTTTTGTTGCCATGGCGACCGTCGTAGGCGAATTGCTCTCTGTATTCGGCCGCAGTCAGTCGCTCCTGCGGCTGATGCTGGGTGGTGCCCTCCCAATCGTAGGTGAGCTGTCGCTTCTCCACGGAAATGGGGCGCTTCTCCTCCAGCGGAACGGTCACGTCCGAAAGGCGCGGCCCTCTGCGAAGGCTTCCCTCCGCCAGCATGGTGGGGCGGCTGACGTTGGATTCCAGCGCCGACCGCACCGTGTAGTAGACCGCTTCAAAAACGGCCTTCTCATTGGAGAACTTCACCTCCAGCTTGGCGGGATGCACGTTCACGTCCACGCGGGAGGGGTTCACCGTAATATTCAGCACACAGCAGGGAAATTTTTCGGGCGGCATATAGGAGGTGTAGGCCTGCTCCAGCGCCGCCATGGCGGTCTTGCTCTTCACAAACCGCCCGTTCACGAAGAAGTTCTGGAAATTGCGGTTGGCCTTGAAATTGTCGGTACGGCCGATAAAGCCCTCCACCTCGATGCCCTCGTTCTCCCCCTTGATCTCGATGAGACGGGCGGCGAATTCCCTGCCGTAGAGGGCGTAGACGGTGTTTTTCAGATTGCCGTCCCCTGCCGTTTCCAAACGGGGCTTACCGTCCACGATCAGGCGCACGGCAATATGGGGATTGGAAAGAGCCACCTTCTCCACGTTGGCCGTGACCGCCATCGTCTCGGTGACGTCCTTCTTGAGGAATTTTCTGCGGGCGGGCACGTTGGAAAAGAGATTCTCCACGATCACGGAGGTGCCGTTGGAGCAGCCCTGCTCGGTGACGGTGATCTGCTCGCCGCCGTGGGCCTCCAGCATGGCCCCCCACTCGGCATCCGCCTGCTTGGAAAGGATGCGGATATCCGAAACCGAGGCAATAGCCGCCAGCGCCTCTCCGCGGAAGCCCAGCGTGAAGATGCCGTCCAGATCGGCGGCGGTGCGGATCTTGCTGGTGGCATGGCGGCGGATGGCCACGGGAAGATCCTCGGGAGTCATCCCCGCGCCGTTATCGGTGACGCGCATAAAGGTGATCCCTCCGTTGCGGATCTCCACCGTGATGCGGGTGGCACCCGCGTCGATGGAATTTTCCATCAGCTCCTTGATCACCGAGGCAGGACGGTCCACAACCTCTCCCGCCGCGATCAGGTTTGCAACGTTGAAGGGCAAAACGTTGATCACTCCCATTCGGATTCTCCTTTCCGAGGCCTCTTACCCCAATCTTTTTTTCAGGTCGAACAAAAATGACATGCATTCAAAGGGCGACAGCGTGTTCAGATCGGCCGCCTTCAATTCATTGATCACCTGCTCGTTGATGCAATCGTCCAGCGTGATCAATCCCTCGTCGGGCGCGGTCGCCTCAGGCGCCTTGCCCCCCGAAAGGGTGATGGACTTGGAGGAGGCCTCCACCGAGGCAAGCACCTCCTTGGCGCGGCGGATCACCTCATTGGGTAGGCCCGCCAGCTTGGCCACCTCGATGCCGTAGCTATCGTCGGTGGAGCCGCGCACGATCTTGCGCAGGAAGGTGATGTTATCCCCTCGCTTCTTGGCGGCGATATGATAATTCACGATGCCCTCGAATTCCTCCTCCATGGAGGTGAGCTCATGATAGTGGGTGGCAAACAAGGTCTTGGCACCGATCTTGCGGCTGTTGGTGTACTCCACGATGGCGCGGGCAATGCTCATGCCATCGAAGGTGGAGGTGCCTCTTCCCACCTCATCGTAGATCACGAGACTGTCGGAGGTGGCATTCCTGAGGATGTAGGACACCTCGTTCATCTCCAGCATAAAGGTGGACTGGCCCGACGCCAGATCGTCGGAGGCGCCCACACGGGTGAACACCTTGTCCACCACGCCGATCCTTGCCTCCGAGGCAGGCACGAAGGAGCCGATCTGCGCCATCACGGTGATCAGCGCCACCTGCCGCATATAGGTGGATTTACCTGCCATATTGGGGCCCGTGATCAGCATGAGGCGATTGCGGGCAGTATCCAGCTCGGTGTCGTTGGGCACGAAATAGGTGTCCTTCACGAACTGCTCCACCACAGGGTGGCGGCCATCCTTGATATGGATCCCGTGGCTCCGATCCACCTCGGGGCGCACGTATTTCTGCTTGCTCGCCACGGTGGCGAGAGATAGATACACGTCGGTCTCGGCCAGCAACGCCGCCGTTTTCTGAATGCGGGCGCTCTGCTCGGCCACAAAATTCCGCACCCGCTGGAAGATCTCGTATTCCAAGGCACAGATCTTATCCGAGGCTCCCAGCACGGTGGCCTCCATGTCCTTGAGCTCCTGCGTGATATAGCGCTCGGCGTTTGCCAGCGTTTGTTTGCGGATATAGCGGTCGGGAACCTGATCCAGGAAGGATCGGGTGACCTCGATATAGTAGCCGAACACCTTATTGTAGTTGATGCGGAGCGTTTTGATCCCCGTGACGGTTCTCTCCTCCGCCTCGATCCGCTCGATCCAGCCCTTGCCGTCGGTCATGACCGACCGCAGGCGATCCACCTCGGCATCGTAGCCGTCGGCAATGAGTCCGCCCTCTCGCAGAGAGAAGGGGGGATCCTCCCGAATGGCCGAGGTGATCAGATCCTTCACGTCGGTCAGGGGATCCAGCTGCAGGCAGATCTCCCGCAGGCGCTCACAGGTGCAGGAGGCCAACAGCTCCCGCACCTCGGGAAGCACCGAAACGGTGGCCAGCACCGCGCGAAGATCCTTGGCATTGGCCGTGCCGTAAACGATCCTTGTGATCAGACGCTCCAGATCCAGAACGCCCGAAAGCAGCTCGCCCAGCTCCTCCCGCAGCATGAAATTGCCGCAAAGCTCCTCCACGGCATCCTGACGCGCCGCGATCGCCCCCGTGGAAAGCAGGGGATGCTCCACCCATTGGCGAAGCATGCGCGCGCCGGGGGAGGTCTTGGTCTTATCCAGCACCCAAAGCAGAGAGCCTCTCCGCTCCTTGGTGCGCATGGATTCGGTCAGCTCCAGATTGCGGCGGGTGTTCACGTCCATCTCCAGATACTGCCCGTCGGAATAGACGTTCAGCTCGCGGATATAGGAAATATCCCGCTTTTCGGCATCGCGGATGTAGGATAGCACGGCCCCCACCGCGCGCACCAGCTCCTCCTCGGAAAGGAACTCCTCCCGCAGGGAGTCGCCAAACTGCTCCCGCACCGTGACCTCTGCGGTTTCAACGTCGAAAAGACTGCTTTTCGCATCGGTCACCAGAATTTCCGGATGAGCGGCCAGATAGTCCCCCACCTCGCCCATATGCTTGCGGTTGAGATTGCAGATCACCTCGCTGGGAGAATAGGTTCCCAGCTCGTTTTTCAGTCTGGCCGACATGGAGGCGCCGCCGCAGACCGTGGCATACACCTGAGCCGTGGAAACGTCCGCAAAGCAGAGCGCACTGCGGTATTCTCCCTGATAAAGGGCGCAAAGATAGTTGTTTTTATGCTCGCTGAGCAGATTGCTCTCGATCACGGTGCCCGAGGTGATCACGCGCACCACCTCCCGCTTCACCAGCCCCTTGGCCTGCGCGGGATCCTCGGTCTGCTCGCAGATCGCCACCTTAAATCCCTTTTCGATGAGCCTGCCGATATAGGTTTCTGCAGAATGGAAGGGCACACCGCACATGGGCGCGCGCTCGGCCTCTCCGCAATCCCTGCCCGTGAGAGTCAGCTCCAGCTCCCGCGAGGCCACCACGGCATCGTCGAAGAACATTTCATAGAAGTCTCCCAAGCGGTAAAACAGCAGATGATCCCGATACTGCTCCTTGATCTGAAAATATTGCTCCATCATGGGCGTCTTAACGCTTCACGCTCCTTTCCGGCGGAAAGACGGGCTTTCCGCTTTCTGATTTGCTGTTCGGGCCTCCGCCCGATCAATGGCAGCCGCCGCAGGTGCTGCAATCGTGGGTGCAGCCGCCGGTGGGCTGCTCGCCCGTGATCTGGAACATAATGGTGGCGTTCACCTCGTTCATCAAACCGTTCACAGCCGCCTGCGCATCGTTGAGCGCCTTGAAGGAGGAGTTCTCGGTGATCATCTGATAGAGCTCGTCGATGCGGTGCTGGATGGTTTCGATAAAGTGCAGATCTCTCTCGGGCTTGGCCACCTCTCTCTGCATGGCCTCGTTCTGCACCTGATATTCCATCATTTTCTTTTTCAGTTCAATGTCCTTCTCATAAGCCTCCTTGGCCTCCTCCAGCGCCACCAGACGGGAATCCTCCTTCAGCACCTTGCCAAGCTTCTCTGCCAATTCAAAAATTTCCATGTTCTTTTTCTCCTTTTGACTCGTTGGGTTATTGTTTTTCAATTTGATCCGTTGGATTATTGTTTTTCAACTCTTTTTCCATACAGGGCAAACGCATCTGCCCGCTCTGCCACGAAGGTGATGAATTGCCCCTCGTCTGCAGGCGCGCCCTCAAAGAAGGCACTCTTGTTTCCCTCCGTCCGACCGCCGTACAAGGCCTCGTTTCCGCGGCTGACACCATCGCAAAGCACTCTTAATTCCTGCCCCAGAAGAGCCTGATTTTTCCGCTCTCCGATCTCCTTCTGCACCGCCAGCAGTCGCTCAAAGCGCTCATGCTGAACCGACGGCGAGATCTGATCCTCCATCTCGGCGGCGGGCGTTCCCCTTCGCGGCGAATAGATGAAGGAATAGAGCATATCGAATTCCACCTCCCGAAGCATTTCCAGCGTGTCCTCAAAATCCCCGTCGGTCTCTCCGGGGAAGCCCACGATGATATCCGAGGTGACGGTCACGTCCGGAATCCGCTTCCGCAAATAGCGCACGGTCTCCAGATATTGCGCCTTGTCGTAGTGGCGGTTCATCCGCTTGAGCACGGTGTCGCTTCCCGATTGCATGGGCAGATGGAACTGATGCGCCACGTGGCGGGATCCCGCCATCACGTCGATCAGCTTTTTGCCCGCATCCTTGGGATGGCTGGTCATGAAACGGATCAGATAGTCGCCGGGGATAGCATCCAGCTCGGCCAGCAGGTCGGCAAAATCGCCGTTGCCCTCCAGATCCTTGCCGTAGGAATTCACGTTCTGCCCCAGCAGGGTGATATCGCGGTAGCCCGCCTCCACCAGCTCGCGGAATTCCCGCACCACATCCTCGCGGCGGCGGCTCCGCTCCCTGCCGCGCACGTACGGAACGATGCAATAGGAGCAGAAATTATTGCAGCCATACATCACCGACACCCATGCGCGATAGCTGCTGGAGCGGCGAACGGGCAGCCCCTCGGCCACCGAGCGACGCTCGCCCTCCTCGGGGAACAAACGTCGGCTTCCCTGCAGGCGGCGAAGCAAAAGCTCGGGAAACAGATGCAGCGAGGACGTGCCGAACACGATATCCACATAAGGGTAGCTGCGCTTGATTTGCTCGGCGCGGTGCTTCTGCGCCGCCAAGCATCCGCAAACGGCGATCACTGCATCGGGGCGGCGCTCCTTCACGTGCTTGAACTGCCCCACGATGGAGAGCGCCTTCTTTTCGGCGTGCTCGCGGATGGCGCAGGTGTTCACGGCGATCAGATCCGCCTCCTCGGGAGAATCCACCACGGTGTAGCCCATAGCCTCCGCCATGCCCGCCAGCTTTTCGCTGTCGGCCTCGTTTTGCTGACATCCGAAGGTGAGGATATAAGCCAAAGGGCTTCTCCCCCTTGCCTGCCAAAGCTGCCTCACCAGCCCGATCTGCTCAGCGGCCGCCGCGGCCTCGGTCTTTCCGATCTCATTCATAAGCGGTTGTTCTCCGATCCGTAAGTTTTCATCTTCTTATTATACAATAATTTCTCCGAAAAGTCAAGTTTTTAGCCCCGAAAGTTGAAAATTCCCGTTGTCGGGAGGGAAATTCGGAGAAAAATCAAGAAAACTGCATTTTCCCCATTGACAAAAGGAAGGATATGTTGTATAATGTACGAGGTTCATTGTTGATATATCAACATCAAAAGGAGACACCATGAGCACAGAACGATTTATCGCCTTCTATCAGACCTTTGAACGCATCATCAAAAACATCAAGCGCATCTCCGCCCCCGTGATGCAGCAATATGGGCTTCGCAGCGTTCACACCACGGCAGTGCTTGCCCTGCGAAATTTTCCCGAGGGGCTCACCGTAACCGAATTATCCAAGGAATGCTTCATTGATAAGGCGCTCTCCTCCCGCATGATCCGCGAGCTGGCGGCGGATGATTTTATCGTGGCCGCCGACACCGAGGCAGCCTTCAAAAACTACAACAAGCGCTACGTTCTCACCGCCAAAAGCCGCAAAATGCTGGCCGAGCTGAATTCCATCATCACCGAATTCGTTTCCGACGCCGGACAGAACATCGATCCCTGCGAGCTGCAAACCTTCTATCGCGTGCTGGGCGAGCTGGACGTGAATATTCACACCATCACAAAAGAACAGAATTCATAAACGACAGAAAGGCACCGTTATGAAACAGCAAAAAAGCTTAAATCTGAAATCTCTCCACCATCTTCTGGCCGTTGGCGCCACCGAGTTCCCCGAGCGAGATCTCTTCCTCTTCGAAAGAGAGGGCGTGGACTATAAGATCAGCTACGCCGATTTCTATCGCTACGTGAAGTCCATCACCCGCGGCTTCATCCGCAACGGATTGGGCGGCAAACGCGTGGCCATCATCGGCGAGACCTCCGTGGAATGGGTTGCCACCTATCTGGCCACCGTGATCGGCGGCGGCGAGATCGTTCCGCTGGATGCCTCCCTCGCTCCCGACCAGCTGATCAACTTTGTGAATCTCGCCGAATGTGAGCTTTTCTTCTATTCCAACTCCTGGGCAGACGCGGTGGAATCCGCCGTCGATCAGATGCCCACCGTGAAGGCCTTCGGCCGCCTTACGGACACCGTTTTCGATCCTCTTGCCATGGAGGATTGCACGCCTGCGCGCGTGGGACGGCTCTCCGACTATGCCAAGTGCGGCGCAGCCAATCCCGAGATCGCGATCGGAGACACCAACACCGAAAAAATGTGCGCCCTGCTCTTCACCTCGGGCACCACGGGCACCAGCAAGGGTGTGATGCTCTCTCAGAAGAATATCTGCGCCGTGCTGAACAGCGCCTACACCATTCTCCATCAGATCACCTGCGACGACGTGCTTCTCTCGGTGCTTCCCATTCATCACACCTATGAGATGTCCTGCGGAATTCTTGCTCCCATGATGTTCGGCGCATCCATCGCCATCAACGATTCCATCAAGCATATCACCAAAAATCTGAAGAAATACCGCCCCACCGTGATGGCTCTCGTGCCCCTCTTTCTGGAGCAGTTTGAAAAGAAGATCCGCTCCTCCATCGAGCGTCAGGGCAAGGCCAAGACCTTCGCAGGCGGCGTGAAGCTGAGCCGCGTCTTGATGAAGGCGCGCATCGACGTTCGCAGCAGGATCTTCGCGCAGGTGCGCGAGGCCTTCGGCGGACGGCTCTCCAAGATCGTTTCGGGTGCCGCCGCGCTCAAGCCCGAGCTGGTGCAGTTCTTCCTCGACATCGGCATCACCGTTTCTCAGGGCTACGGCATCACCGAATGCGCGCCTCTGATCTCGGTGGTTCCCTTCGACGTGTTCAATCCCAAGTCCTGCGGCCGCGTGATCGACTCCATGCAGGTGTTCATCGATAAAAAGCACGCCTCCGACGAGTTCGGCGAGATCGTGGTGAAGGGCGACAACGTGATGCTCGGCTACTACAACAATCCCGAGGCCACCGAGGAGGTGCTTGTGAAGGGATGGTTCTACACGGGCGACTACGGCTACGTGGATGCAAACAACTATCTCTATATCACCGGCAGAAAAAAGAACGTGATCGTTCTGCCCGGCGGCAAAAACGTGTTTCCCGAGGAGATCGAGGAATATCTCGCCGACGTGGAGCTGATCGAGGAAAGCGTGGTTCTGGGACGGGAAAAGGACGGCGATGTGATCATCACCGCCTTGGTGTACCCCAACCGCATGCTGGCCGCCGAGCGCGGCATGAAGACCGACGACGAGATCGAGGCCTCCATCAAGGACTCGGTGCGCGAGATCAACCGCCGCATCGCGGGCTTCAAGCAGATCCGCAAGGTGGAGCTTCGCGCGGAGCCCTTTGAAAAGACCTCCACTCGCAAGATCAAGCGCTATAAGCTCTCCTGATCCGAAGGCCACAGACATCTGCACCGTCCTGCGTCGGGAACTCAAAAAAAAACAGAAGCCAACGGCCTGCGGCCGGGGGCGTCTCTTTTTCTTTCGGGGACCCGATGGGGGTCCCGTGTTTTCATAGGGGCAACCG
>JAZRCQ010000223.1:0-7092 GCA_045659845.1 Eubacteriales bacterium | reverse complement strand
CTTTCACGGCGGCATCGATGTACTCGCAGACACCACGAAAGTTTGTGCTGATCTGTCGGTTGGTAAACCGTATGACTTTCAGAGCATAACCTTCAAGGATTTCAGTACGAAATTCATCCTTTTGTCTGCCTTCTTCGGTATAATGCTGTGACCCATCAATTTCTATGATCAGTTTGGCTTTGTGGCAGTAAAAATTCGCAATAAAATAGTCTATGGCTTTTTGTCTTTGAAATCTGATTTCATATTTTGATAGGAAATCGTACCACAGATGATTTTCCTGCGGTGTTGCGTTTTTACGAAGATTTCTTGCAAGAGTAATATTCTTTTCGTTGTAATCAAGCGACATACTTACTCCTCCAAAGTTTTATTGCTTCCATTATATCACAAATCGGTAGAGAAAAAAAGTGTTTTCTCTGCCGATATTTTGTGCCCGCAAATTCTCCGTTAAGAGTATCACGCTAACTCCGTATCGGTTTTTTTATCAAGTCGGTTCAAGCTGTTGCAGGTGTCACCGCCACGGTGTCGGTGCCGGAATAGATGCCCCAGAGCGGGATCACCGTGATTTGGGCGCTCTCCTCCAGCGTCAGCTGAAAGCTGTGAACGCCCGAGGGGATCTCCCCCGTGAAAAGCAGAGCGTCCTCTCCCTGCTCGGCATCCAGAAGGATCTTGCAATAGCCCTTTCCCGTTCCGCTGACGGAAACGGTGAAGGTGTAGGTGCCCGCAGGAGCGGTCATGTCCTCCGGATCGGAATAAAAAACGTATCGTTCCTGCGCGCTCTCCGTCTCGATCTCTCGCTTCAAGCTCGGGCAGGCCACCTCCTCCACAAGATAATAGGAGGATTGGAGCAGGATGGGATCGGATTCCACGCCGGTGTAGAACCATGCCCACGTGGATAGCGTGAGGCAGGTCATGGAGAGAACGATGGAAACGATCGAGGAAACCAGCAGCCGCATGAAGGCGCGGTGGTCTGCGGATTCCTTTGTTGAGAAAAAACCACTTTTCAAGCGCTCCCCGCCTTTCCTTTGGGATGATCGCGGGGATCAGTCGTTGCCCTTGGGAGGCTCTGCGGGAGCTTCGGGGGCGGAGGGCTCTGCGGCGGGCGGTGCGGTCTCGCCGTTGGATTGGTTGGCCATCTGCGCCTTCAGAGCCATCAGCTCCTCCATCATGCGCTTGGTCTCGGCTCTTTCGGCCTCGATTCTGGCCTTTTCGGCCTCCACCTTTGCCTTTTCGGCCTCCAGCTCCTCGTTCTGCTCCTTGCGGTAGCGCAGGAAGAGACGAACGCAGCTGATGCCCTGATAGAGGATCAGAAGCAGGAAGGGGATCAGAATGCAGATGATATAGCCGGGAACGGTCTTCAGGAATGCGAAGAAATGACCGATGCCGGGAAAGTGTGTCTGATACCGACCGTAGACCACGGTGGCCTCGGCCTCGTCGTTCACGTCCGTGGTGGTACCGTAGGTCACAAATCCGATGCTGCCGTCGGGATGGTGCTTCACCTCGCGGATCATATGCGTCACGGTCTCGCCGTAGCTTTCCTCGTTTTGCGACCAGAAGGTGATCACCTCGCCCTCCTTCAGCTCGCGCACGTCCACTTCCTTGGTCACGATCAGGTCTCCCGCATTGAAGTGGGTGGCCGCCATGGAGTCACTCTGCACGATGAAGAAGCGGTAGCCGAACACGCTGGTGTCGGGCTTATCGAAGGTGTTCACGGAAAAGATCGTGAAGATCATGATGCCGATGGCGAAGGCAAGGATCACCCAAACCGCCACGGTGACGGTGATGTTCAGAATTTTTTTCACGGGAGAGACAGGTGCCTGCGCTTCCTCGGGGGCGAGAGCCTCCATGATGGGCTCGTTGCTTCCGGACGTATTCATCTTTGTCTCCTCCTTTCTCAGCTCATAGGTGTTTCAGTAAAAGCATCCACGCTTCCCTGAATTGCGTAAACGGTAACGGACACGCCGTTGAAGCGGCGGTTTTGATATTCATTGCCGGCAGAGCCCTTCATTTTGGCGCTGATGCGGAATTCGCCCGCGCTCTGGCCGGGCACCAGCTGCTGCTGATATTTCGAAAGATCCACCGTTTGCCCTTGGGCATCCACGATCATCACCTCGAAGACCTCCAAAAACTCGGCATTGTCCATTCCCGCGCCCTCCAGAAGGATTCGGAAATTCAGCTTCACGTCGCCGACGTTCTTCACGTAGAAGGCATCGGAGAGGAAGCGAGCGCCGGGCTCCCATTGGATATTGGCGTTGCCGTTCTTATCGCGGAAGGGCAATGCCTGCCCTGCCAGCGAGGTGCCGCTCGCATCCTGCATATCCACGGCTACGTCACCGGCGTTCACGATGAGGTTCGCCGCGGGCTCCTCATAGGTGAAAAGCGCAAAGGAGGCACCGCCAAAGGCCGCCAGACAAACGACCACGGCCAGAATGCTCAAAAGCATTGCCTTCCTTGTTGATCTGAATTTTAACATTTCACGACCTCCTTGACCGTCAAACGAGCTCTGCCGATCCGTTTTTGCGGATCCGCATGGTTAGATACAATAATACATCCTAATTATATCATAATTTTTTCTGTATTGCAAGAGGATTTCCGAAAAAAACGCTCTCCGAGAGGCAACACAGCCGATTTTTCTTGCAGGCCAAGTCCTTTTGGCGGTCAAAAAAGCCTCTTCCCCGATGCCTTTGCACCGATGAAGAGGCTTTTTCATTATTTTTCCAAGCGGATATACCCCTCGATAGCATCCATAGGCTTCTCCGCAATGGCCGAGTGATTGCGATAGTCGCCAACGGCCAGCTCCAGCAGCTCTCCCTCCACGCTCAGCACCACGCCCATCACGGGCTTGCCGTCGGAAAGACAGAACACCGCCAGATCGCCGATCTCGGGGGGCTCTGCGGGAGAGTGGAGAATGCCGATCTTGGGCAGGCGGGCATATTCCCACCAGGCCCGCACGCTCCAAAAACCGCAGGACACGCGCGGATCGGGATATTTCGGAGGCAGGGCGCTTCCCGCAAGCCTTGCGCAATGGTAGGCAAAGGCGCCGCTCCAATCCTCGGCCAGCTCCTCCGCCGTTACGTCGTCGAAATATTCGCGCAAGGGCTGAAGATTGCCGATCGCCGCCACGGTGTTTCCGTGAAAGTTTTTTGCCGCCTCCGCTCTGGCCGCTTTTGCCAATGCCCGATTCATGCCGTGCTCCTCCGTTTTTCATGGTTTCTCATGATTTCATTATAGCATGAAGCCATGGGAATTGTCAAGAGAGAATCCATCGCAAAATTTTCGATCGCTCTTGCTTTTTTCGTTGCTTTGTGCTATAATGGTTGCGAAAAAATTTTTCAGCCGCGCACGCGGAGAAAGGACCGGAAATGACCACCAGAATCAAAAGCAACCGCATTCTTCTGCGGGATGGAGAGACCAGCGGATACGTGTATTTCAGCAACGGCTTTATCACGGCCGTCACCTCGGAGGAGCTTCCCTTTGATCGGGAGATCGACGGCGGAGATCTGATCCTCTCCCCCGGATTTATCGACGTCCACACCCACGGCGGCGGCGGACACAATTTTTCCGACAGCGCCGAGGACGTGGCAGAGGCCTGCCGCTTCCATCTTTCCCACGGCACCACCTCCATCTGCCCCACGCTGGCCTCCGCGCCCTTCGCCAAAATGGCAAAGGCCGTGACCTACGTGGAGGAGGTCATGAAAAACAACACCACGGGCTGTAACGTGCTGGGCACCCATCTGGAGGGCCCCTACTTCTCCATGAAGCAATCCGGCGCGCAATCTCCCGACCATATCACGCCTCCCGTGAAGGCCGACTATGAAAAGCTGATCGAGGAGCATGGCTCTGCCGTGATCCGCTGGAGCTATGCCCCCGAAAACGATGAGGGCGGCGAATTCTGCCGCTATCTGACCTCGCATGGCATCAGCGCCTCTGCCGGACACACCGACGCCGTCTACAACGATATGAAGGTGGCCATGGCAAACGGTCTTGATTCCGTGACGCATCTTTTCTCCTGCACGTCCACCATCACCCGTGACCACGGCTATCGCATCCTCGGCGTCACCGAAACGGCTCTGCTGCACGACGAGATCTATGCCGAGATCATTGCCGACGGAAAGCATCTGCCTCCCGAATTGATCCGCATGATCGTGAAGGCGAAGGGGAGCGACCGCGTGATGCTCGTCACCGATTCTCTCCCGCTGGCAGGCACCGATGCCAAGGAGGGCATGCTGGTGGATATCCCCTTCGTGATCGAGGACGGCGTTTGCCGCCTGATGGATCGAAGCGCCTTTGCCGGAAGCATTGCCACCACCGACCGGTTGGTGCGCGTGGTGCATCACGAGGCAGGCCTGCCGCTTTTCGAGGCCGTGAAGATGGCCTCTGCCGTTCCCGCCGAGGCTTTGAAGCTGAAGGATCGCGGCGAGATCAAGGTTGGAAAGGCCGCCGATCTGCTCCTCTTCGACGATTCCATCAATATTGCCCACATCTGGGTGAACGGCGAGCAGATCCGCTGAGCGCGCCGTTTCGAGCGGGGCACGCGTTGGCGGTCCTGCATCGGAAAAACGAAATCCCGCCCTGCGGAATCATAAAACCAACGAAAAAGAGAGGACGCTTTGGCGCGATCCTCTTAACGGAGAATTCGTAAGCACAAACCTTCGGCAGAGAAAGCACTTGTTTTCTCTGCCGATTTGTGATATAATGGAGCTAACGAAAAGCCTTCCTCCGAGAGGAAGGTGGCACGGCGTAGCCGTGACGGAAGGAGCCTGCGTGACTTTGGGGTTAAATTAACTTTATTGTAACGCACTCTCCCTCACCCGACTTCGTCGGGAGCTCCCTCCCGGAGGGAGCCTTAGGACGCGCAACCGTAGGGGCATGGGCTTTGCCCGAAGTCTTGTAATATAAATGCGAAACCGGAGATAAACAAAGAGAGGGCGCTTTGTTTATCGCCGTTTTGTTCTCTCTTTTTCGTTGCGTTCGGCGGCGCGTCGGTGCATTATCCCATTGCCCGAACGGTGGGAAGGAGTGCTTCCAATCTGCGCCGGCTTTCCGCAGCGGGGGGCGTGAGGGGTAGGCGGTATTCGGCATCGCAGAGCCCCAGCAGAGAGGAGAGGTACTTCACGGGGATGGGATTCACCTCGCAAAACAGCTCGCCGATCAAGGGCAGGAGGCGAAGCATGCGGGCGCTTGCGCGCTTCCATTCCCCTGCGAAGCAAAGGCGCACCACCTCACAAACGGCAGAGGGGACAACGTTGGAGGCCACGGAAATGCTCCCCCTTGCGCCGAGACGGATCGCGGAAACGGTTTGCTCGTCGTTGCCGGTGTAAATATCCAGCAGCTCGCCGCACTCCGCACAAAGCTCCCAAAGGAGCTGCAGATCGCCCGAGGCCTCCTTCACGCCAACGATCCTTTCCAGCTTGGCAAGCTCGCGGTAGTGGCGCAGGCGCAGGGCAACCCCCGTTCGGGAGGGAACGCTGTAAACGATCACGGGGCGCGTGGAGGCCTCGGAAATAGCGGCGTAGTGGCGCAGGAGACCGTCGTCGGAGGCTTTGTTGTAGTAGGGTGTCACGGCCAGCAGACCGTCGGCGCCGGCAGAGCAGGCAATGCGGGCCAGCTCGCAGGCTCGCTCGGTGCAGTTGGAGCCGCATCCCGCCAGAAGGGGAACGCGATTGCCGATGATCTCGGCGGCGGGCTCCACCAGCCGGCCGTGCTCGGCGAAGGAGAGAGTGGAGGCCTCCCCGGTGGTTCCGGCCACCAGAATGGCGGAAACGCCGCAGGAGATCTGCCGCTCCAGCAGAGCGGCCAGCGCCTCGCGGTGGAGAGAACCCTCCCGAAAGGGGGTGATCAGCGCCGTTGCGGCGCCTTGAAACAGAGTTGGCTTTCTCAGGCTCATGGCGAATGCTCCCTTCGGATGGCGGCGAATCGACCGAAAGTCAACCGATTTCGAGAAAGGGGTTGCAATTTCGTCGATTTCGGGGTATAATAAGGAGAACGGACAAAATCGTCCTCTCAATGCAGAATATGCGCAGGAATGGTTTCTTGCGAAAAAAAGGAGAGCTTATGAGCCTGATCGTCAACGAAAAACCCGCCACAGATCTGAAAACATCGGATTTCTTTTATCATCTGCCCCCCGAGCAGATCGCCCAGCATCCCATGGAGCAAAGGGATTCCTCCCGCTTGATGGTGCTGGACCGCGCCAAGGGAACGGTGGAGCACCGTCGGTTTTCGGACATCGTGGAATATCTCCGCCCCAACGACGTTCTGGTGATCAACGATTCCAAGGTGATCCCCGCCCGTCTCTACGGCCACGTGGAGGGGCGCGAGGAGGCCGCGCTGGAGCTTTTGCTGCTGCGCCAGCGGGATCTGAACCTTTGGGAATGCCTGGTGAAGCCCGGCAAGCGGGCAAGGATCGGCATGCGCTCGGTGTTCGGCGAGGGACGGCTGACGGGCGAGGTGGTGGACATGGCCGAGGAGGGCAACCGCCTCATCCGCTTCACCTTCGACGAGAGCCGCTACGCCAATATCTACGAGGTCCTGCACGAGATCGGTCTGATGCCGCTCCCGCCCTACATCACCGAGCAGCTGAAGGATAATTCCCGCTACCAAACGGTGTATGCCCGCGAGGAGGGCTCGGCGGCGGCACCAACGGCAGGCCTGCATTTCACCCCCGAGCTGCTGGCTCGGATCCGCGAAATGGGCGTGGCCGTGGTCCCCGTGATGCTCCACGTGGGGCTTGGCACCTTCCGCCCCGTGAAGGCCGATCAGATCACGGAGCACGTGATGCACAGTGAATTTTTCTCGGTCTCCAAGGAGAGCGCCGCGATCATCAACGAAAGAAAAAAGCAGGGCGGTCGGCTCATCTGCGTTGGCACCACCTCCTGCCGAACGGTGGAAAGCGTGGCCGAGCCAAACGGCACCGTGCCCGCCATGGAGGGCGATACCGGCATTTTCATCTACCCCGGCTACCGCTTCAAGGCGGTGGACGCCCTGATCACCAACTTCCACCTGCCCGAAAGCACGCTGGTGATGCTTGTCTCCGCCTTTTATGACCGCGATCACGTACTGGCGGCGTACCGCGAAGCCGTGGAAAAAGAGTACCGC
>JAZRCQ010000222.1:0-2223 GCA_045659845.1 Eubacteriales bacterium | reverse complement strand
CAGCGTCGTGTCGATGGCATCGCGGGTCGTGCCGGCGATGTTGGAGACGATGCAACGGTCGGCGCCCACCATGCGGTTGATGATGGAGGATTTGCCCGCATTTGGCTTTCCGATCACGGCAACCTTGATGCTGTCATCGTTTTCCTCGATCTCCTCCCAATCGCCCAGCTCCTCGATGCAGGCATCCAGAAGATCGCCCGAGCCGGAGCCGTGGATGCCCGACACCTGAACGAGATCGCGCTCGAAGCCCAGCTCATAGAACTCATAGAACTCCATGGGGGGATGTCCCACGCTATCGCATTTGTTGATGGCGGGCACGATGGGCTTTCCGCTCTTTTTCAGCATCACGGCAATATCACGGTCGTTTGCGGTGACTCCCGTGCGAACGTCGCAGAGAAACACGATCACGTCGGCCGTTTCAATGGCGATCTGCGCCTGCGTTTTCATCTGTGAGAGGATCACGTCATCGGACTTGGGCTCGATTCCGCCCGTGTCGATGAGGATCAGGCGGCGTCCTCTCCATTCGGTCTCTCCGTAGATGCGGTCACGGGTCACGCCGGGCGTATCCTCCACGATGGAGCGGCGCTCGCCGATCAATTTATTGAATAACGTGCTTTTGCCAACGTTGGGGCGCCCCACGATGGCAATAACGGGCTTTGACATACTGACACTTCCTTTCCTTGGAACAAAAAATCATCTATTTACAGGCAGACGGAGAAGGTCTGCCGAATTCTCACCGATCAGGCTCTCAGCAGCCCAGCAGGGCGCTCAAAAGCTCGTAGCCTTCGCTCCTGCAGGCGCGAACCGGTACGCCCAGCCGCTCCGAAAGCTCCGCAGGCGTCATGTCATCCAGAAACAGATCGCCGTCCGCCCGAAGCATCACCGACGGGAAGAGCAGCTCCTCCCCCAGCTCCTTGCCCTGTAGCTGCTCGCAAACGTCGCCTCCCGTGAGCAGACCTGCCACGGTGACGCTCTCGCCGAAGAAACGGTTGACCACGGGATACACGTGCACCGTGAGCCCCTGCACTCTGCTTTCCAGCGCGCGGGCCAATTCCGAAATTGTTTTCGCCGCCGCCATTCCCGTGACAACAGAAACGGTTCTCGGGTTCTTCAGCCGAGGCAAGCCCTCCGGCGCATCCAGCTCAAAGGAAAATTCCGAGGTGAGCGAGGTGAGCATCCCCACACCGTTCTCGATCTGGGAATAATCCTCATAGAAGGATTCCTCCGGCAAGGGAAGCCCTGCGCGAACGTAGAACTCATCCGAGCAATAGAAGAGCCTGCTGCCGTATTTTTGCAGGCATTCCTCTCCAAAGGCGTTCACCTGCGCGATCACGTTGGCGCATTCCGCAGGCGTGAACAGCTCCAGCGGATAGAGCCCATCCCTGTATTTCGTGAGTCCAACGGGCACCACGGAGCAGGAGCGGAGCGCGGGATGGAGCTCTGCCAGATCCCGCATGGAGCGATCCAGCTCCGCGCCGTCGTTAAGTCCCTTGCAAAGCACGATCTGGGTGCAAAGCGCGATCCCTGCCTCTGCCAGGCGGGGCAGATAGGAAAGCACCTCGCCCGCACGCTTATTCTTCATCATTTTCACGCGAAGCTCGGGATTGGTGGTGTGCACGGAAACGTTCACGGGCGAGATGTGCATGGTCAGGATCCGCTCGATATCCTCCTCGCCCAGATTGGTGAGAGTAACGTAGTTTCCGTGCAAAAAGGACAGCCGATCGTCGTCGTCCTTGAAATAGAGCGTTTCCCGCATCCCCTTCGGCATCTGATCGATGAAGCAGAACACGCAACCGTTGCGGCAGGTGTGCTTCTTGTCCATCAGCGGCGTTTCAAATTCCAGACCGATATCCTCATATTCCCCCTTGCGAAGCGTCACGGTGTACTCCGCGCCATCGCGAGAGAGCAGCAGGCGGGGGGAAGCATCGGTTAAGTAAAAGCGATAATCCAGCACGTCGCGGATGACGTGGCCATTAACGGAAAGCAAGAGATCGCCGCTCTTCACGCCTGCCCTCGCGGCAAGGCCTCCCTCGATCACGCCTTGAATTCTGACCATTTTCGTTCCTCCCTTCCCTCATTTTTTCATCCGAAATCGGAGTGCGCAGAGGGGCGCGGCGCCATCGCCGCGCCCCTCCGATCTCTCAAAACGGAGTGTTTCAGATAAAATCCTCAATGGAGGTTTCCTCGTCCACCTCCACCGTGCGCTTGGGAGCCGCCACAGGG
>JAZRCQ010000221.1:0-7571 GCA_045659845.1 Eubacteriales bacterium | reverse complement strand
CGCTGAGGGGGATCTCCAGATGCGCCGTTCCATGCTGCCCGCGCTTAAAGGCCTCACCAACCTTGCGCCCCTCGTAGAACACCTCGGCGGAAAGCTCGCCCTTGCCGCAAAGCTCGGCAGTGATGGAAAGAATGCCGTTTTCAACGTCGCCGTCCATGCGGGCGGAGAGCAGATGGCTCTCGGGAACGATCTCATACCAAACCGTTTGCCAGATGCCCGTGGTGCGGGTGTAGCGGCAGACTCTGGAGCGATAGAAGAGGCACTGCTTGCCGTTGGGCTGGGATTCGCGGGTGTTATCGTAGCAGGCAACGGTGATGAGATTCTCACCGTCGACGATCAGATCCGTGATATCGTAGGCAAAGGTGGCCTGTCCGCCAACGTGGGGGAAGCCCGCCTTCTTGCCGTTGATCCAAACGGTGGTCTTATAGTCGGCGGCACCGAAATGCAGGATCACGCGCTTGCCCGCCAGCTCGCTCTTGCGGAAGGTGACGGCCTTTTTATACCACACCTGCAGCATGAAATCCTTGTAGCCAACGCCCGAAAGCTCGGATTCGGGACAGAAGGGAACGGTGATGCGATCCTTCAGCGTGGCGGCGGTGGGCAGTCCCCGTTCTGCACCGCTCACGCTATGGTCGATCTCAAATTGCCACTCGCCGTTGAGATTCACCCAGCTCTTCCGCATCCATTGGGGATTGGGATGCTCGGGGCGGGGGATCTCCTGCAAAATCGTTGCTTTTGTTTCCATGTTTTCTCCTTTTTGTTTGGGTAATATCGATCGCGTTTGCAAGGTGCCGAACCTTCAGATCAATCCTCCACCGCGGCGCGGCGGCGGTTGATGGCGGCCAGAGGCGCCAGATCCACCTTGGGAAGACGGGCCCCGAAGGTGAAGAAGCCGTTCTGCTCCTGCTCCACGTCGGTGAGCTGAGTATAGCAGAAGCCGAAGATCTTCGGATTATCC
The DNA here is from genome assembly GCA_045659845.1 of Eubacteriales bacterium. Taxonomy (GTDB): domain Bacteria; phylum Bacillota; class Clostridia; order Oscillospirales; family CAG-272; genus UMGS1865. The sequence continues at coordinate 6,613 of JAZRCQ010000221.1, read as the reverse complement.
AGCATTGCGTCCACCCACCTTTGGTAGGCCTCGTAGAACTCCTCGGCGCTCCAAACGTTGCGATGGCACCAATCCTTCGCTCTCGGGCCCTTGAGTCCCTCGAAATCGTTGGTTTCCATGCGGTAGCCGATGCCGCCGAACTCCGAAACAAAGAAAGGCTCGCCGCGATAGGTCTGGCGGTCGGAATAGCGGTTTTCCAGAATGCCCTTCTCTGCCAGCTTCTCATAGCGCGCGCGGAAGACCTCGTGATCCTGCTCGTAGTCGTGCACGTCGAAGATATCGGTGACCACGTGGTAAAGTCCGCTGGTGTCCACGCAGGGACGGGCGGGATCGAGCCGCTTCGTTTCCAAATAAACGGTGCGGATGAACTCCGGATTGGCTCTCTTTTTCTGAGGGCCGCTATCCCAGGTTTCGTTGATGGGGCACCACGTAATAACGCAGGGATGGCTGATATGCTGCTTCATGGTGTCCAGCCACGGGGTGAGGAATTCGGGAAGGGTGGCAAGATCCGAATAATCCATGCCGCTGTTAGCGGTCTCCAGCCAAACGAGATAGCCCATTTTGTCGGCATAATAGAAGGAACGCGGCTCAAAAACCTTCTGATGGAAGCGCGCACCGTTGAAGCCGGCCTCCATTGCCAGCTCGATATCATGGCGCAGAGCCTCCTCGGTTGGAGCCGTCCAAACGCCGTCGGCATAGAAGCCCTGATCCAGCACCAGCCGCTGGAACACGCTCTTGCCGTTGAGATAGAATTTGCCGTCGCGCAGCTCTACGCTCCGCAGACCGAAATAGGAGGCCACCTCGTCCTCGCCGAAGCGAAGCACCACGTCGTAGAGGCGGCCGCATCCAACCTCCCAAAGATGCTTTTCGCTGAGGGGGATCTCCAGATAGGCGGTGATCGCCGATACCTGCTTCCGCGCCTCGCCGACCTTGCGCCCCTCGTAGAACACCTCGGCGGAAAGCTCGCCCTTGCCGCAGAGTTCGGCGGTGATATTGAGAATGGCGTTTTCCGCATCGCCATCCAAACGAGCATAGCGAACGTGCGTTTCGGGAATGATCTCATACCAAACCGTCTGCCAGATGCCCGTGGTGCGGGTGTAGCGGCAAACCTTGGAGAGATAGGTGGTGGACTGCTTTCCGTTTGGTTGCGCGGCGCGGGTGTCGTCGAAGCAGGAAACGGTGATCAGATTTTCTCCATCCTTGATCAGATCCGTGATATCATAAGAAAACGCGGTTTGACCGCCCACGTGAGGCGTTCCCGCCTTCTTGCCGTTGATCCAAACGGTGGTTTTATAGTCGGCGGCGCCGAAATGCAGGATCACGCGCTTGCCCGACAGATCTGCCTTGCAGAAGGTGACGGCCTTTTTATACCACACCTGCAGCATGAAATCCTTATAGCCAACCCCCGAAAGAGCGGATTCGGGGCAGAAGGGAACGGTGATGCGATCCTTCAGCTCCGCGGCCGAGGGAAGTCCTCTTTCCGCGCCGCTCACGCCGTGGTCGATCTCAAATTGCCACTCGCCGTTGAGATTCACCCAATCCTTCCGCATCCATTGGGGATTGGGATGCTGGGGGCGGGGAACACCTTGCATTTGCTTGTTCATAAAAAGTCTCCTTTGTCGGGGGTATTTAAGTGCGGGAGGGTGCTATCCTCCCGCATAAGAAACCGCGATACTGCGGCCCGTGCTTCGGGCTCTCCTTCAGTATTGCCGATAGGGCTTTTCGGCCAAATATTGATCCACCAGCTGCTGGAGCCCCTTCATATCTGCCTCGGATTGCAGGATCTCATGGAAATTGGTGGAGCCAACCTTATAGTAGCTCGTGATAAAGCTCATGTAGTCGAATTTGGAATTGACGTTCTTATCAATGGCGAAGGAACAGGGCTGACCAACGGCGCTCTCGCCGGTGATAGCGCAATAAACGAAAAGCGCGGTGAGATAGCCGGTGAGCAGATTGGGATGATAGCCGTCCGAGGAGGTGCGAGCCACGATGAAGCTATTCTTGTTGTAGGTGAGCGTGGCACCCGGCACGGCGGTCTTGCCGTTCATCACGTCGCAAACAAGAGAGCCGACGGGAGCAACGGTCACGCCTCTGCTCTCCAGCTCCTTCACGGCGGAGATCCATGCATAGGGGGAGCCGTCCAGCGCACGCGCGTGCAGCATGAAGATGAATTTCACGTTGGGATTGGCGGTCTTGAAAAAGTCGATCACCATGTCCACGTTGGCAAGAAATTCGGCAGGCTTGGAGGCGCTGCTTCCCTCCGAGATCACCACGTAGTCGTAGTAGCGGTCGGTGAGCCGATCCTGATGCTTCTCGCCCTTGCAGCTCTGGGTGGTCTCGCAGAGCCTGAAGGTGTCGGTGAGGTTATGGGAGCCGAAGGCCCAGTTGGTCACGGTCACGTCCAGCTCGTTGAGCTTGCAGAGCTGATAGAACATTCCGCGGTCGGCTGAGCGCATGGATTGCGAAAGCACCGAGGTGGTCATATCGATCACGGTGCGACCGTAGTAGAGATGGGAATTTCCGATGAAGATCACCTTTTTTCCGTTGAGCATATCTTTTCCTCCCGTTTGAGTGAGTTCCTCCGTTGGAGCCTCGGTGGCGTTGTTTGCTTCCGTTGTCGGAGCCTCGGTGGCTTCGGGTTGTTTTTCCTCGCAGGAGGCAAGGGGCAGAGCCAGCATCAAGCAAGCAATTTTTCTCATGGTCTTTTTCCTCTCATTTTTGATACCTTTATTATACCACACAGGAAGCGGCTCTGTAAAGTGCTTTTCCAAATTTTCCATCGGTTGCCGCGAGAAAAAAGCATCGATGCTTTGGTGATATCCCGCAAACGGAAGGAAGCGCGCGGAAACGGTTTTCAGAAAAAACCGGCCTGCGCGTGTTGTTTTTCTTGACAAGCGGAGTGCTTTGTGGTATACTGTTGGCAGAGAAAAGCCGCCGGGCATCGGCGGACGGAAGATATGGAAGGAAGAGAGATGGAACATCAAAAAACGCGCGCCGAGGGCAGAACTCCCGCGCAGGCGCTGCTCAAATACCTCTCCGAAAACCCGAGGATCGGGAAAAAACAGCTGCTCAGCGGCGCGGCGGTCTATTGCGGCGCGTCGGCGGCAAAGGTGCCCGCCGAGCTTCGGTCGGCGCTGGAGGAATTGCTGGCCGAGGGCAGGATCGTGCGGCGAGCCATGCGATATGAGGCAGCCGCCCCTGCCGAGCAGGCAAGATCGGGCGCTCCCGCCGCCAAGCCGGCCGAGCCGAAGGCAAAGAAAAAGAAAAGCACCCGCGATTCCCGTCCCGCTGAGGCGGCCGTCTCCGAGCCCCTCACCAAGCGGCAGGAGGGAGAACGCTCGCTGGCGGCCGTGAGGGCCTATCTTGCGGAGCATCCCGATGCCACCCGCAGGGAAATTCTGGCAGGCGCGATCCACCATTGCGGCCTGAGCTCCGAGGAGCTGGCAGATCCCTCTCCGCAGGGAGTGGCCACACGCCTGCGCTCCCGCATGGGCCAGGTGCTGGCCGATCTGCAGGCGGCAGGTGAGGTGGTGAAAAAGGAGGATGCGGGAACCTATCGCCTGAAGCAAGCACCGGCAGGCTCCGCCGCGGGAAAAAAGACGGCAAAGAAAACAACCGTCGAAAAGAAAGCACCCGAAAAGAAGGCACCCGAAAAGAAACCGACGGAGAAAAAGACCGCCAAAAAAGAGGCCTCCGGCTCTGCCGCCGACGCGGTGATCGCTTATCTGGCGGCGCATCCCGGCGCCACGCGAAAGGCCATTCTGGATGGCGGCATCGCATCCTTCGGGCTTTCCGAGCAGGAAATGAAGAATCGGAATCCAAACAGCAAGTTTGTGCGCGTGGGAAGCCTTGTTGGAAGCGCCCTCACGGCATTGATCGAGCAGGGCGCCATTGAAAAGCGCGGAGGCGAGCATCATCTCACGGCGGAATCCCGTGCCCTCGCCAAGGAGGCAAGATGCGAGGAGGAGCTGCGGGCGCTTCTGAAAAAGAAAAAATACCGCAAGAAGGATCTTCTCGGTCTGCTCACCAAGCGGTTGGCCTCGGAGGTCTCGGCCTCGGGCGACGGCAGCTGGCTTCGCCCCACCGTTGACCGTTTGCTGGAGCGCATGATCGCCGACGGCGAGGTGGTGAATGGCGATGGCGGTATGCTCTGCATGGTCACCGTGCCTCGCTCGGATCGCATCCTTTCCGAGGCAGAGTGCAAAAAGGAGCTTCTGCACCAGATCACGGCACGGGACGGTCGCTTCTTCGAGCGCTTTCTGGCCAACGCGTTGGAAAAGCATTTCCTCATTTCGGGCAGAAAGGTGACCTATTGCAATATCCCCGGCGGCAGTGAGGACGGCGGCATCGACGTGGAGATCAAGACCGTGGACGAGCTGGGCTTCTCCGAATATATTCTGGTGCAGGCCAAGTCGCGGGAGAGCCTGCACGTCACCGAAAAGGAGGTGCGGGAATTCTACGGCGCACTCCACGCCCGCAACGGAAGCCGCGGCATCTATGCCACCACCTCCACCTTCCATTCCTCCGCGCAAAGATTTATGGATTCGTTGGACAATTGCGTCGGCATCGACGGCGATCGTCTCTTCGAGATTTTGAAAAAGGCCGAATACGGCGTGAAAGCCACGAAAAACGGGTATACCATCGACCCCACCGTGTTCTGAATACGGCAGTCGTTAAAACAGAAAGGATAAAAACATGAGAGCAGAAACAGCATGGAGTCATCAGCGCTACCGCCCTGCGGTGCATGGAACCGATGAGATCTATATTTGCCAGATCCTCCCTCGCGAGGACGGCGCCGTGATCCTTTGGGAGACCGAGGAGCAGGGGCCCTTCCGCTATTTTTGGCGGATCAAGGGAAGCGAGGCCGCATGGTGCAGCGCCGTTGCCGAGGGAAAGATCGGCGTTCTGAACGGCCTGACCGAGGGCGAGGACTATGAATTCTACGTAGAGGGCGAAAAGAGCAGCAGCGCCGTTGGCTACGTTCGCGCCGGCAAAAATCCCGGCACGGTGGTGAACTATCTCCACCCCGAGGATCCCAAGTATGCATTTTCCGGCCAGCACCTTTGCTCTCCCTGCCTCTTCAAGCATCCCGACGGCTATCTGCTTGCCAGCATGGACGTGTTTGAGGGCGGCGCGCCCCAAAATCTCACCCTGATCTTCCGCTCGGACGACGAGGGAGAAAGCTGGTATCACTATTCCGAGGTGTTCCCCTGCTTCTGGGGCTCGCTCTTCCTGCACAAGGGCGACGTTTATCTGCTGGGCCTTTCCACCGAATACGGCGATCTGCTCATCGGAAAATCCACCGACGGCGGCAAGACCTTCCTGCCTCCCCGTGCTCTCTTCCGCGGCGCTTGCCATCGGAAAACGGCAGGCTGGCATCGCGCCCCCATGCCCATCATTGAGGCCGAGGGAAGGCTTTGGACGGGCATCGACTACGGCGCTCACGCCGCAGGCGGCCACGCCACCTGCCTGCTCTCCGCCGATCTGAACGGCGATCTTCTCGATCCCGCCACCTGGACGATGACCGAGCCCTTGGTCTACAATCCCGGCTGGGAGGGCGCCGTGGAGGGAGACAATCGCGGCTTCATCGAGGGCAACGCCGTGAAGCTTCCCGGCGGCGGCGTTGGCAATATCATCCGCTATTCCACCGATAAGGGCACGCCCTCCTATGGTTTGGTTCCGATCCTCCGCGCAAACGTGAACGATCCGGAGGAATCCCTGAAATTTGAGAAGTTCGTTCCCTTCCCCGGAAACCTCTCCAAGTTTGAGGTTCGTCTCGATGAGGTGACGGGCAAATACTTCTCGCTGGTGAGCCGCATCACCGATCCCGAAGCCCCCCGCGCGAGAAACCTGCTTTCACTGGCCGTTTCGGATGACCTCTGCCAATGGCGCGTGGTGCAGGATCTGCTGGACTACCGCCACGAGGATTGGAAGCTGACGGGCTTCCAGTACGTGGCCTTCCTCTTCGACGGCGACGACATCATCTATCTCTCCCGCACCGCCGTTAACGGCGCTCAGAGCTTCCACGATAACAACTACGTCACCTTCCATCGCATCAAGAATTTCCGTTCCTTGATCTGATCGAACGCGACGATACACAAGGCCGAGTCAAAAAGCTTTTGACTCGCCCTTGTGTTGTTTTTTTTCTGAGGGAAACTTTTTGGAAAAAGTTTCCCTCAGGCTCCCTTCAAAAACTTTGACAATTTTTTGAAGTTTGGTGCGGGTAGGATACTTCTGCCTCATTCGTCAGATAGCGCTGTATGGCTCAATTTGGGCGGCTCATTTCCCGCATTTGCTCCCGCAAGCGTTTTGGTACCGCCACCCAAAACGCTCCACGAGGGTTTGTTTGAGAGGAGAGCAATTGGCTTCGCCCTTTTCTCTCAATTTGTAGGGGCGGATCATCGATCCCCCGCATAACAAACGGCCTCTCGCCTTGTAAACAACATCCCTACCGTCTCGCTTCGCGAGCCACCGCGAACTTTGCCGCAGGCAAATTCGTCGGCGCCTTGCGCCTTACCCTATGCACAGGGGAGGCTTATTTAGAGCGCGAAGGCTTTGAAATTTAGTTTCCTAACTCTGAAATTTTGCAGAATATTAGTCAGAGGCTCTGCAC
>JAZRCQ010000220.1:0-5353 GCA_045659845.1 Eubacteriales bacterium | reverse complement strand
AGCCCATATAAACCATGTTCTTGCGGTCGCCGAGAGAAACGTCCTTAGCGTCTCCCGTCAGCTCGATGACCTCTGCCATCTTGGTTACGGGAACCGATTCACCCGTGAGGGCGGCCTCCTCGATCTTGAGGCTGGCGTTCTCCAGAATGCGGGCATCGGCGGGAACGGCGTCGCCTGCCTCCAGCAGAACGATGTCACCAACCACCAGATCCTCGCTGTGAACGATCTGCAGAACGCCGTCACGGATCACCTTGGAGGTGGCCGCCGACATTTCCTGCAGGGCTTCAATGGCTTTTTCGGCCTTGCTTTCCTGATAAACGCCCAGCACGGCGTTGATCAGCACAACGGCCAGAATGATGATCACGTCGGCAAAGCCCTCGTTCTCCACGGCGGCAAGCACACCGCTGATGGCGGCCGCAACCAGAAGGATGATGATCATCGGGTCGGAAAGCTGCTCGAGGAATCTGCGGAGGATCGACTTGCCCTTTGCGGCGGCGAGACGGTTTTTGCCGTTCTCCTCCAGGCGCTTCTCGGCCTCTGCCTTGGAAAGCCCCTGCTCGGTGGAGCCGAGCTGACGAAGGACCTCTTCCTTTTCGGTACAGTAGAACTTCATGAAAAAACTCCTTTTCTTAAATTTTTTGAGATCGTGGCAAACGGAAAGGACCTGTATGCCTCTCGGCAAACAGGTCCTTTTATGCGAACAAGACATGTATAGCCAAGAGTTATACATGAGTCTCGCGATTTGAAGCAAGCCAGACCGCGGATGGGTCAGGATGTTGACTTGCTACGCATGTTCCATACGCTCGCTACTCCCTCATTCGGAATTGCTCTGCTATTATACCACTTTTTTGCGGTCTTGTCAACAGATTTTTAAAAATTTTTAAAATTTTTTGATTTTTTTATTCCATCGCATGATTTGATGTTACTTATGATACTTCGTACCTCTGGTGATGCCGAGGGAGCGATAGAGGGTTTCCAGCAGGAACACCCGCATCAGCTGATGGGGAAAGGTGAGCTTGGAGACCGAGAGGCGCAGGTCGCAGGCGGCCTTCACCTCGGGGGCAAGACCGTGGGAGGAGCCGATGATCAGAGCCACGGCGCCGTGGGAGGCCGAGATCTGCTCCAGCTTATCTGCCAGCTCCTCAGAGGAGAGCTGCTTGCCCTCTACGCAGAGCGCAATGCGAAAGGCTTTCGGCGGAATGGCGGCCAGGATCTGCTTGCCCTCAGCCGAGAGCGCGGCGGCGATCTGCCCTTCGCTGGGATCCTCGGGAAGCTTGGATTCCTTGAGCTGGAGGATCTCGGGGCGGCAGAAGGCGTTCAGTCTTTTTTCGTATTCGGCAACGGCCTCGCGCAGATAGCCCTCCTTGAGGGTGCCAACGGTGATCACGGTGACGTTCAGCATATCATTCCTCCATTGAAAGCTCCACCGCGCTGTCGGGACGGGCGATCGCCAGGCGTACGCCCTTGTGGGCAATGCCGCCGTAGCATTCGTCGAAGGCCAGCTCGGGGGTGTTGTTTTCTTCGCTCAGATGAGCCAGCAGGATGCTTTTTGTTCCTGCCTCACAAAGTCTTGCGGCAAGCGCCGCGCAATCGGCATTGGAGAGATGTCCTCTGCGGGAGGCGATGCGCACCTTGAGATCGTAGGGATAGGGGCCCGTGCGGAGCATCTCTTCGTCGTGGTTGCTCTCCAGCACCACGGCGTGGCAGCCCGTGAGCGCCGCCTCCACCTCCTTGGAAACGTGGCCGACGTCGGTGGCGTAGCCCAAGAAAAGGGGGCCCTTCTCCGTTGGGATCTCGATCCGATAGCCCACCGAGCAAGAGCTGTCGTGCGGGGTGGGGAAGGAGGTGACGGTGATGCCGCCCACCACCTCGGTGTGGATGGGGGAGTGAGGCACGAGGTGCGGCGCCGCCGTTTCCTCCCGCATCAGCTTCGCGGCGCAGGCGAAGGGGAGATGCACGGGAATGGGGTGCTTCTTGAGAAACACGGGAAGTGCGCGGATATGATCGGAATGCTCGTGAGTGACGAACACGGCTGCCACCTCGGCGGGATCTCTTCCCAGCTCGCGAATGGCATTGCAAAGCGCCTTTGCGCTTTTGCCTGCGTCGATGAGCAGGAGCGTTTCGCCGGCCTCAATGAGAAAGGCGTTGCCATCCGATCCCGAATAAAGCGAATGCAATCGAACGTTGGTCATGAGAGCCATCCCTCGGGAAGCACCAGTACCACCATGTCCACAAGGATCACGGCGATGAGAGGGATCAGGATCAGGAGCGCCCAGCGGGAGCGCTTCATGCGCCGCTCCGCCTCCTCCAGCATGGCCTCCTTTTCCTCTCGGGAATAGGAGTCGGGGAGCATTTCGGGAGTGGCGTTGTGCAGGCTGAAGCCGCGGTTGTAGATGACGTACCAAAGGGCCAGCGCGGCTCCTCCCAGCACGTAGATAAAGGGAAGATGGTAGAAGCCCACCTGCGGCAACAGATAATACAACGAAAGGAAGAGGATCAGATTGGCCGAAAGCACTAAGGCCTTGCCGACAGCGCCTCGCTTTTCCTCGGGAGGATAGAATTTCAAGCTTTTCAGTCTCCTTTTTTCAGATGAAAAGCAATGCCGCCAACAAGCGTTGGCAGCATTGCTTGGGAAAATCAGATGCGAACGGCACCAACGGGGCGGATCCGCAAAACCATGCAGCGTCCCTCGCCGAAGGCTCCGTCCATAGCGGCGCGGAAGGCTTCCACGTCGGCGGTGGGCACGAAGGCCTGAATGGTGCCTGCAAAGCCGCCGCCATGCACGCGCCATGCCGCAGGCTTACCGCTGAGCACGCGATCGGCCAGACAGAGGGCAAGGGAAAGCCCCTGCTCGCTGAGATTCTTGGCGGTGTAAACGTTTTGCAGATAGCAGAAGGAGGAGCGGCCCGAGGCGATCACGTTTTCAAAGAAGGCGTTCAGATCTCCCTTGCGGAGAGCCTCCTTCTGAAGCGCCACACGGCGGTTCTCGTTGAAGAAATGGAGGGCGCGGAGAATGGCGCGGTCGCCCAGCTTCTCCCGCAGTGCGGGAATGGCGGCGATCAGCTCCTCCTCGTTCACCTCACGAAGCACCTTTTTGCCGAAATAAGCGGCTACGCTTTTCATTTCGGCGGGAACGGAGGCATAATCGTCGGTGAGATCGGCATGGTTGCCGCCGGTGTTCACAATGCAGAGATTATAGCCTGCCGCGGTGATATCGAAGTCCACCTGCTCGATCACGGGAGCCTTGGGATCTGCAAAGTCGATGGCGATGATGCCGCCAACGGCGCAGGCCATCTGATCCATCAGACCGCAGGGCTTGCCGAAGAATTCATTTTCGGAGTACTGGGCCAACTTGGCGATCTCCACGTTGCTCACCTTGCCGTCGTTGTAGAGATGGTTGAGGATATTTCCGATCATATCCTCGAAGGCGGCGGAGGAGGAGATGCCGGAGCCCTTGAGCACGTTGGAGGTGGTGTAGGCATGGAAGCCGCCGATGCCGTAGCCTTCCTTGCAGAAGCCTGCCGCCATACCGGCGATGAGGGCATCGGAGCGGCCGAAGCGAGCGGGATCGGGGGCGGTGAAGCCATTGAGATCCACCACGTCCTCGGGGAAGCCCTCGCTCTTTACGCGGATCACGCGCTCTGCATTGGGAGCGGCCACGGCGATGATGTCGAGGTCGATAGAGGCGGCCACCACGCAGCCGTAGTTGTGGTCGGTGTGGTTGCCCGAAAGCTCGCTTCTGCCTGCCACGGAATAGAGGGCGGCATCGCGATCGGAGCCGTAGAGCTCGGCGAAGGCGTCCACGGCGGCGGCGTAGCGCATCTTCTGAGTCTCCAATGCCTCGGCGCCGTAGATGTAGGTGAAGCGTTGATCGAATTGACCGCTCAGAATGGCGGCCTTCAGCTCGGTTGTTTTCATGAGATGGGTCCTTTCTTGGATTTGATTGAGTTCATTATATCATAGCTGCAGAGATTATGCAAGGGCTTGCCTGAATTTCTTACGAGTCTTCCTCGTTTTTTTGTGCCGCAGGCTCGGCCCTCAGCCCCGTGAGGGCTTCCATGGCGGGAAGCTCGTAGGGCGGGAACCAGATCCCCCATTTTTCGCCGTTCTGCTCCAGCTCCAGCACGTGATATTCCTTGCAGAACACGAATCCCATGTCGTTTGTGGTGAGATGATAGGGCTTGTACTGCGGCGACTTGATGGGCTCCTCCTTATCCCAGGAGATCAGCGACACCCGCTTTTTCACGGTGGCGATCCGAATGAGGGAGGAGAGGGGGAAGCCGAAGGTCTGATGCAGGTCGGAGAAGCAGAGATGCTCCTCGGTTCGGAAGGCCTCCAGCGTGAGGTTGAGGAGGGGCATATCGGAGAGAGGACGGATCTCACCGTCCTTTTCCTTGTAGCGGAAGAACAGAAGCTCCACGTTTTTTGCATCGCCGGGAATGTTCAGCTGTTGGCGGAGAAGCTCGGCATACTGATCCAGAGAATGGGATAGCGCTTGCGTGTCGTCCTGCTCCATCACCTTTTTTTGTCGGTACCTTCCGTAGAGCCACAACGCGAGAAATGCGGGCAGGCAGGCGAGTCCGATGCAGATCAGCCAAGCGGCATTTTCCCATGCCTTGGCAAAGCCAACCTCCGCGCCGGCGCTCAGCGTGGAGCCAAGCACGATGGCACCGATGCCTCCAAGGACGTACTTTGCGATGTTGAGGGGAAGCGGAAGTCCGCTTTTCTTCACGGTTTCCTCCGCCCGCTCTCCCAGCCGCTCAAATTCCCGCCGAGTGCTCTCGTCGGGCGTGGCGATCACAAAGGGATCGGCGTTGTAGCTTTCGTTGTGCTTGTCGTTTGTTAAATCGGTTCCGAAAACAGGCTTCACGGTGTGGTTCCTCCCTTTTTCTTCCTTGAAATCGTTTTCTTCATTATATCACAAGGCGGATGGTTTGTCAATGGTTTTTCGAGGGGGCATTGACAAAGAAGCGGGGCTATGGTATAATGATAAAAGTGAAAAAATGCACGAGGAGGCCTGTATGGTTCGGAAAATTTGGAATTCCTTCACTACCGCTTTGGCCGTGGTGGCGGCGCTCACCGCGATCCTTTTGGTTGGGGTGCGATTGGTTGGCTTGCAGCCCTTTACGGTGCTTTCGGGCTCTATGGAGCCGAAATATCCCGTTGGCTCGATGATCTACGTGAAAACGGTGGACACCGACACGCTCAAAAAGGAGGATGCCATCACCTTCACCATCGGATCGGGAACAGTGGTGACGCATGAGATCATTGAGGTGCTGGAGGATGAGAACGGCAAAAGAAGCTTCCGCACGCAGGGCATTGCCAACGACACGCCCGACGGCGATGCCGTTCC
>JAZRCQ010000219.1:0-3053 GCA_045659845.1 Eubacteriales bacterium | reverse complement strand
GGCAGAGGTGGATGAGATCCTCGATCACAGGACGGTTTATCCGGAGCTGAAATCGGGAAGGCTCCTCTCCGGCCTGCAGGGCTTTCTTTCCGTGGCAGGGGCTTGTGCCGCCGATTCCGACGTGCGCCCCAACGCCTATCTGATGGCGCTGCGCTGGGCTTTGCCCATCTCGCTTTTGATCGGTCTGATCGCCTGCATCTGCGTGAAGGTGAGCTATTCTATGAAGCGGAATTCGGTGGACTATCCGCTGGATCGGTATGCTCGCCTGGAGCTGACCGAGCAATATGATCGCTTCACACACACCACGATGACAAAAAGAAGGATCGAAAGCAGCTCCGGAGGCTCCGGGGGTTCCAGAGGCGGCGGCAGAGGCCACGCCGGAGGACGGTAAAAAAATATCGCGCGGGACGGGATGTCCTGCGCGATATTTTTGTTGATGGATCGATCAAACGTCGATGTCCTTCATATAGCGATTGCCGTTTTCGGTGATGAACACCTTGCGGGCGGGAAGATTGTCGCCCAGAAGTGTATCAAAGATGATCTCGGTCTGCTGCGCGTCGGCGGGAGAAACCGAAATGAGGCGGCGTGTGGCGGGATTCATGGTGGTCTGCCACATCATCTCGGGCTCGTTTTCGCCCAATCCCTTGGAGCGCTGAAGCGTGTATTTCTTATTTCCGAGCTTTTTGAGGATATCGGCCTTTTCAAACTCATCGTAGGCAAAGAGCGTTTGATCCTTGGTGGTGATCTCAAACAAGGGGGATTCCGCTATGAACACCCGATGCTCGGCCAGCAGGGTGGGGAGGAGACGGTAGAAAAGCGTGAGGAGCAGAGTGCGGATCTGGAAGCCGTCCTCATCGGCATCGGTGCAGATGATGATCTTCGACCAGCGGAGATTATCCAGATTGAAGGCGTTCATCTTGCTTTGCTTTTTGCCTTGGATCTCCACGCCGCAGCCAATCACGCGCAGAAGATCGGTGATGATCTCGTTTTTGAAGATCTTATCATAGTCGCTCTTCAGGCAGTTCAGTGTTTTTCCGCGCACGGGGATGATGGCCTGAAATTCGGCATCGCGCCCCAGCTTACAGGAGGTGAGAGCCGAGTCGCCTTCCACGATATAAAGCTCGGCGCGGGAGGGATCCTTGGAGCGACAGTTCACGAATTTGTCCACGCGGGTATTCACGTCGATGCCGCCCTCCAGCTTCACGGAGGTCTCCTTGCGGATGCGCTCGGCGGTCTCGCGGCTGCGCTTGTTCACCAGCACCTGCTTGGCGATGATGTCGGCATCCTTGGGATGCTCCACGAAATAGTTGCGGAGCTGCTCTCGCAAAAAGGCGTTCAGCGATTTCTGGATGAATTCGTTGTTGATCGACTTTTTGGTTTGGTTTTCGTAGGACGTCAGGGTGGAAAAGCTGTTGATCACCAGTGCCAGCGAATCGGAGATATCCGAGAAGATGATCTCCTTTTCTTTTTTATAGAGATCGGCGCTCTTGAGATATTTATCGATGGCGTAAACGAAGGCCGACTTCACAGCGCGGTCGGGAGCGCCGCCATGCTCCAGATAGCTGGAGTTGTGATAGTATTCCAGACATTGCACCGTTTTGGAGAAGCAGAAGGTGATATCTGCCTTGAATTTATAGTCATCCTTGTCCTCGCGATCGCGGCCCTGCGTTTCCAAATGCCAGGAAACGGGGGCGATGGAGGCAGAGTTGCCCACCATTTCGCTGAGGTAGTCGGTGATGCCGTTTTGATAGAAGAATTGCTTCTCCTCGAAATCACCGTTCTCCTGCTCCAGAAGCAGGAGGAAGGAGATGCCCGCATTCACCACCGATTGGCGGCGAAGGATATCCTCGAAGAACTCGGCGGGGATATTGATATCGGTGAACACCTGCAGGTCGGGCTTCCAATGCACAGAGGTGCCGGTGCGCTTGCCCTCCTTTTTGGTGAGGGGGCGCTCGGTCAATTCTCCCTGCACCTCGCCCTGACGGAAGGAGATGCTGCGCTCCACGGTTCCGTCGTAGGAGCAAACGGTCATAAACTCGGAGCTATACTGCGTGGCGCAGGCACCGAGACCGTTGAGTCCGAGCGAATATTCGTAGGCAGAGTCGCCGGAGTTGTTGTCGTATTTACCTCCTGCATAAAGCTCGCAGTAGATCAGATCCCAGTTCCAGCGCCCTTCGGCTTCATTCCAGCCCAGCGGAACACCGCGGCCGAAATCCTCCACGCGGATGGAGTGATCGCGGTAAACGGTGATGCGGATCTCGCTGCCGTGGCCCTCACGTGCCTCGTCCACGGAGTTGGAAAGGATCTCAAAAAAAGAATGCTCGCAGCCCTCCAGCCCGTCGGATCCGAAAATAACGGCGGGACGTTTTCTGACGCGATCGGCGCCCTTGAGAGCTTTGATGCTTTGGTTGTCGTATTGTTGCGTCTTTTTGGTTGCCATGTTGTAGGCTCATCCTTTCTGAAATTGATCGTCTTATTTCTTCACATCTATCATTATACCAAAAAAAAAACGGTTTGAAAAGGGGGATTTTCATTTTTTTTGAAAATCTTTTGTTAAAAATGCGGCAGAGCTATTGCAAGTTGGAGAAAAAAGAAATATAATATAAGAAGATAGACACCAATATCCATCGGAAGGAGTGATGCTTCCTTGACGATTCGAGAAAAAGCGCGGGAACTGTTGTCCTCCCCGTGCGCTGTTGTCGGCGTTGGAATTTCCAATCGTCCGCTGATCGATTTTCTTTTGTCCTGCGGGATCACCGTCACGGCGCGAGACCGGAAGGATCGGGAGAGCTTGGGATCGCTTCCCGCAGAGCTGGAGGCCAAGGGGGTTCGGTGCATCCTCGGAAATGAGTATCTGCAGGAGCTGAACGAGCCCGTGATCTTTCGCACACCGGGGCTTCGGCCCGACGTGCAGGAGCTTCGCGCCGCCAAGGAGCGGGGAGCGAGGATCACCTCCGAGATGGAGCTTTTCCTTGCGCTCACTCCCGCCACGGTGCTGGGCATCACGGGAAGCGACGGGAAAACCACCACCACCACTCTCACGGGCCTCTTTC
>JAZRCQ010000218.1:0-3525 GCA_045659845.1 Eubacteriales bacterium | reverse complement strand
AGAGGAAGAGATAAAGACGGGGACCGCGCTCACGGTCGATGAGCAGACGGTATACATTCTTAAAGAATGTACCCTGAATAGCCTTCATTTCCTTGTCGGACTTATCCTCGCCGTAAATACGCTTGGGAATGGCGTAGAGCTCGGCGTTCAGCTCGTCGAGGTTGTAGCCGCCCTTGGCAATATAGTCGTGGAGAAGCGCGATCTCCTGCTTTTCCTGCTCGGTAAGGGAATTGAACACCTCCCAGTTGCGGGTGGTGCGCAGACGGTTCACCTGATCGGGAGCGCACTGCTCCAGCCAGAATCTTGCGCGGTCGAGACGGTCGGCAAACTGCTCGGCCTTATAGGGCGTGCCGATCTTTTCAAACACAGTCTCCAGCATGGGAACGTTGAAGTTCACGATGGAGCCCAGCTGCACCAGCAGGGACATAGGCACGGTCTCGATCTCTCTGTCACCCACGCGGCAGAGGTAGGCGATATCCTGCATCAGCTCGGATGCCTTGCCCTCGCGGCAGTCGGTGAGAAGCTTATCGAATTCAAAATACTGGCGAAGGATTCCATCGTCGAAGCAGATATCAAAGGCCTTCACGGGATCGGTCTTGGCACAGAGCCAGAGAAGCACCTCGGGCTGATAGAGCTTGAGGAGCGTATCGGGGGTGAGATTCAGGCCGGACGAGCTGGACATCTTGCCCGTCATGCCCTTGATGCCGATGAATTCATAGCCCTGATAGATGGGAGCCTCATGGCCATAGATCCGCTTGGCGATGAGCTTGGAGTTGTTATAGGAGCCGGTGGGAGCGGAGTGATCCTTTCCGCCGGGCTCAAAGTCCACGCCCTCGTAGCCCCAGCGCATAGCCCAGTCCACCTTCCAGCCCAGCTTGCAGTTGAAATTCTCCAGGAAGTTGAAGTGGCCCTTGTGTCCGCAGCGGCAGGTGTAGTCTGCCTCGGTGCCGTCCTCGGAGAAGGCGGTGATGGTGGTGAAGTCGGTGTGGCACTCGGGGCAGAAGATGCTGACGGGGGAATATGCGGCCTTCTCGGCGTCATGCTCAGCCCGTCTCTCCTCCTCGGACTTGGAGAGATCCTTGGTCTTGAAGGAATCCAGAATCTCGAAGATCTCGCCTCTCTTGCGGATGGCGGTGATCACGTTGTCAGTGTATTTGCCCGAGCGGTACATCTCGGCCTGATAGCGGCAATCCAGCTCGATGCCGAAGGGCTCGATGCCCTTGAGGAACTCCTCCTCGAAGTGCTGCGCATAGTTCTCATGGCATCCCCAGGGGTCGGGAATATCCACGTAGGGGCAGCCGATATACTTGTCGTAGGTGTCGCCAACCACAGCCTGCACGTTGGCAGGGATCTTGCGGCAACGGTCGAATTCATCCCAGGAGATCAGAAGGCGAGCCTTCTTGCCCTTCTTCTGCAGGGATTTCACCACGAACAGAGGAGTGGCGATGTCACGGAAATTTCCGATGTGGACCGAGCCCGAGGGGCTGACGCCTGCCGCGCAAACGTATTCCTCCTTGTCGGGATTGCGGTCGATGATTCTTTGAGCAAGCTCTTCAGACCAATGCATAGATCAAACCTCACTTTGTTAAACGATTATCCTTAATATTTTATCACATCTTTTCCCATTTGTCAACATCGGTTTCCCCCGAAAAGAGAATTTTTGTCGCAAAAACTCCCTTCTTGGATGCCATCTCTCCCAAAAGGGCCGATTTCAAAGATAGAGTGCCTTTTTTCCTATTTTCAACCGCTTTCGGATATTTTATAATAATAGCATCAACTCTAAAAAAGGAGTCAACGACCATGAAAACGTTGGATAAGACCCCCATCCGCTTCGGAACCGGCGGCTGGAGAGGCGTGATCGGACAGGATTTCACCAAGGAAAACGTGATGCGCGTGGCGCAGGGCATCTGCGACCTGATGCAGAGCGAGGGCAAGACCGATAAGCCCGTGATGATCGGCTACGACCGCCGCTTCCTCTCTGCCGATGCCGCACGCTGGATCGCTGAGGTCCTCTGCGCAAACGGCGTGTCCGTGAAGTTCATGAAAAGAAGCGCCCCCACGCCGCTGGTGATGTTCACCGTGAAGAATGAGTGCCTGCACTACGGCATTGAGGTCACCGCAAGCCACAATCCTGCGGAGTACAACGGCATCAAGCTCATCGTGGAGGAGGGCCGCGATTCCTCTGTGGAATGCACCAACCTGCTGGAGGAGCTGATCGTCAAGGCCAACGTCCGACAGATGCCCTTCGAGGAGGCCGAGGCGGCGGGGCTTGTGGAGATCCTGCGCACCCCGTTCAACGATTTTCTGGATTCGATCCTCTCGCGCCTGGATCTGGAGGCCATCCGCAAGGCAGGCCTGCGCGTGCTGTTCGACCCCATGCACGGCTCGGGCACCTACCCGCTCATGACCGTTCTCTACACCACACGCTGCACCGTGGATCTGCTCCATTCCAACAAGGATGCCTACTTCGGCGGCAAGATGCCCGCCCCCGGCCTCCGACAGCTCCAGACCCTGCGCGAGCAGGTGATCTCCGAGGGCTACGATCTCGGCATCGCCGTGGACGGTGACGGCGACCGCCTCGGCATCATCGATTCCGCAGGCACCTATATCTCGGCCAATCAGATCCTCGTGATGCTCTACTATTATCTCCATGAATACAGAGGCTGGAAGGGCCCCGTGGTTCGCAATCTGGCCACCACGCACATGCTGGATCGCGTGGCGGAATCCTTTGGCGAGATCTGCTATGAGGTTCCCGTTGGCTTCAAGTATATCTCCGCCAAGCTGGACGAGACCGATGCCGTGCTGGGCGGTGAATCCTCGGGCGGTCTCACCGTTCGCGGTCACATCTTCGGCAAGGACTCCATCTATGCCGCCTCCCTCTTCGTGGAAATGATCTGCTCCATCGGCAAGACTCCGCGCGAGATCTGGCAGGAGCTGGAGGAAAAATACGGTCGGTTCGTGATGTGCGAGGGTAATTTCCGCTTTGCCGCCGAGGAAAAGACCACCATCGATCGCTTCCTCATGGAGGAAAAGAAGCTCCCCACCTTCGAGGGAAAGACCATCGAGCGCGTCAGCTACGCCGACGGCTGCAAGATCTATTTCACCGACGGCGCCTTTGTGATCTGCCGCTTCTCGGGCACCGAGCCCCTGCTGCGCATCTTCGCAGAGGATTCCTCGGCAGAGGCCGCCGAGGCTCTCGTTGAGCGCATGAAGGCCTTCGTGGACGAAAACAAATAAGCAATGCAAAAGCAAGGGCGCTCCCGAGAAATCGGGAGCGCCCTTCAGACTACTGACAAACCTCATTTGTAAATCCAAGGTTGGAAATTTGCACAAACACAAGGCTCCCTCCGGGAGGGAGCTGGCTCGCGTAGCGAGACTGAGGGAGAACGCGGTATTATAAAATACCCATTTTGCGTTAAAAAGTGCTACTTTTTTAGTTGCGCAGGCTCCTTCCACCACTTCGTGGTCCCCCGTCTCGCTTCGGCTCGGTCACGCTCGGGCTCTGACACCACACCGTGGTGTCAT
>JAZRCQ010000217.1:0-7347 GCA_045659845.1 Eubacteriales bacterium | reverse complement strand
GCTCCTATGGCAAAGGCTCTCAACGATTACGCTCCCATCCAGAGCGGTATCATGACCACCGTTCACGCTTACACCGGCGACCAGATGATCCTGGACGGCCCCCACAGAAAGGGTGACCTCCGCCGCGCTCGCGCAGGCGCTCAGAACATCGTTCCCAACTCCACCGGTGCCGCTAAGGCAATCGGTCTGGTTATCCCCGAGCTCAACGGCAAGCTGATCGGCTCTGCTCAGAGAGTTCCCACCTGCACCGGCTCCACCACCATTCTCGTGGCAGTTGTGAAGGGCAAGGATATCACCGTTGAGGGCATCAACGCCGCTATGAAGGCTGCTTCCAGCGAGTCCTTCGGCTACAACACCGACGAGATCGTTTCCTCCGACGTGATCGGCTCTCGCTACGGCTCTCTGTTCGATGCAACTCAGACCATGGTTGCTAAGATCGACGACGACACCTACCAGGTTCAGGTTGTTTCTTGGTACGACAACGAGAACTCCTACACCAGCCAGATGGTTCGCACCATCAAGTATTTCGCTGAGCTGGCATAAGTTCCATTCGCTCATCCGGCGAGGCAGACCTTGGGTTTGCCTCCCCTTTTTTCATCTGAAAGGAGAACCCGTCTATGAAACCCCTTCGATTGATCGGAGCTACGCTTCTGGCCATGCTCTGTCTGGCAGCCGCCTTTGCGGCCGGCCTGCTTCTCGCTCCCGCGGAGGAGCCGAGCGGCATCGTTTATGCCCTGCTTGTGGCATTGGTGGCGCTGGCGTTCGTTCTGATCGTTGGCAGCGCGGTGCTGAACGCCCGCCTGATGCGCAGGCTCCGCGGCCAATCCGTGATGCAAACCCAGCAGCAGGTGCTGGCTCGTCATGCCGAGGCGCAGGAGGATATCAGCCGCATCATCAAGCCCTTTTTCCGCTCGCTCAAGGCGGCCGCCCTTTATATTGCAGGGCTCTGCCTGCTGGCCCTCTCCATCGCCTTTCTGGCAGGCTATTGCAAGGAAACGGCCACCGTGCTCATTCTGCTCTCGGCCTATATCCTCTACGGTATCTTCGTCCGCCTGCTCCGAGGCCGTGAAAAGCCCGTGATGAACGGCGAGCTTCGCAGAGAAGAGTATCCTCTCATCTTCAGAGCCTTGGACAAGGCCGTGGAAAAGCTGAGCATCGCGCCCCCCTTTAAGGTGGTGAGCGACGGGCAGTTCAATGCCTCGGTGTTTTCGGTGACCAAAAAGAAGTATGCCCTGAATCTGGGCGTACAGCTGCTTTACCTGCTCAACGAGCCGGAGCTGGAGCAGCTCTTCCTCCACGAGCTGGCTCACATGGCCAATGACGACGTTCGCCGCACACGCGCGGCAGGAGAATTCCTGGAATTCATCACCTCGGGGGAGGGCGATCCCCTTTCGGGCTTTGCCTCCATCCTCTTCGATTATCCCGCCCATCTCATGGTTTATCGCTATATGCTCACCGAGGCGGCCACCTCGTCGGCAAAGGAGGCACGCGCCGATGCCGTGATCCGCGAGCACGGAGATCCCGCCGCCTATGCCGCTCTGCTGGCCAAAATGGCCTATTTCGAGCTGTTTGGACTGGAAAGCGACCGCTATCCCGAAACACTGGCCTTCGTTTCCGAGGAGCCCCGTGAAAACAACCGATGCCTCATGGATGCCTTCGTGAACGCCGCGAAGGAAAGAGGCCCCTTCTGGGATACCGTGATCCAACGCGAGCTTCCCGCTCTGGTGGACTCCCATCCCACCTTCCGCCAGCGATGGGAATCCATGGGCAGCTGCCGCTATTCCGTGGTGTTCCCCGATCGCCAAAGCCCCAACGACTTCGACTGCGAGACCGCCCGCGCCACCCACGCCGCGGATCTCTTTTGGATCGAGCAGGTCAAGCCAAACTACGAAAAGCTGCGCGAGCATCATTATCTGAAGCCGCTTTCAACGGTGGAGGAATGGGAACGCACCCGTGAGCTGCTGTCGGCCGACCGCATGACCCCCATCCTCAACGCCTACATGGCACTCAATCGCTACGGTGATGCCGTGGCACTCTGCGACCGCATGATCGAGGCCGATCCGCAGTCTCCCTCCAATGCCTATGCGAAATTCATCAAGGGCAACGAGCTGCTCTGCAGCTACGATCCCGCCGGCATCGACTACGTGATGGAGGCGGTGGAGGCCAACTCCAATTTTGCCGAGAACGGGCTCAACGCCATCATTCTCTTCTGCCGCCGCATGGGCATGCAGGAGGAGCTGGAGCTTTACCGCGCACGCATTCTGGAAAAGATGCAGAATTATGCAGACACCCATGAGCATGCCAATTCCTTAAAGCTCGGCGATCGCCTCTCGGTGGAGGAGCTTCCCGAAAATCGCGGCGAGGAGATCCTTGCCTTCATCCGCTCCGTTTCCGAGGACGCCGTTCGGCAGGTCTATCTGGTTCGCAAAACCGTCACCGAGGAGTTCTTCACCAGCGCCTTTGTGATCCGCTTTAAGGAGGGCACCGACGGCGAGGTGCTGGATCGGGTGATGGATCAGATCTTTGAGCATCTGGACAAGGCTCCCTACGATTGGAAGTATTCCCTGTTCCTCTACGAAAACGAGCCGAAGGTCTATGAGCAGATCTTCCGTCGCTTGCCCGCCTGCAAGCTGTTCGACGCCGACGAGACTTGACCGTTTATCTCTTTCCTGCCCGCCCGATCCCCTCGGGCGGGCTTTCTCTTGACAAAGCCCCGAAAAAATGCTATACTATCCCTATCAGATCTCAGAAAAAGGAGACCGCTATGAGAGAAGAACGAAAAGAAACGCTCACCCATGAACAGATCAAGAAGGATCTCCTGAAGGCCGACCGCGGAGTCGATCCGATGAGAAGCGACTCTCGCTTCTCCTTGATTCTCCTTGTTGCCACCTTCGGGGCGCTCGGCTGGTTCGCGCTCCATCGCCGGTGGATCCTCGCCATCTGCCTCTCCGCTGTCGTGCTTCTGCTTCTCGGCTCCATTCCCGACCTTCAAGCATCCAAGGCGCGCAAAGCCGCCATCGAAAACGGCGATTTCACGGTCCTCACCGACCGGCTCAACTCCATCGAGGAGGACGTGCCGGAGGCAAGCGTCGATCTTGGTCGCGCCATCCTTTCCTCCTCCCTGTCCGCCGCCAACCGCATCAAGCACGCCGACCATTTTCATTTCTCCTCCTCCGATTGGCGCGTTCGCAGGACCCAACGGTTCTATGAATGGAGCGAGCTTTATGCTCTCAGCCTGAAAGGACTGAAAAACACCTCCATCCCCGGCGATGAATTCTACGTGGTGGTGATCGGCAACGATCCTCACATCACCTACGCCTATAACAAAAAGCTCTTCACCTACGTCTCCGAGAAAGGAGATCCGCAATGACCGAGTTCTGCAACGCCTGCCCCAGAGCCTGCAACGTCGATCGAAGCCACGCCGTCGGCTTTTGCGGAGTCCCCAATGAATTCCGCATCGCCCGCGCCGCGCTCCACCCTTGGGAGGAGCCCTCGGTGAGCGGCTCGAAAGGCTCCGGAACCGTTTTCTTCTGCGGCTGCAATCTGCGATGCATCTTTTGCCAGAACGGCAGGATCAGCCGATGCCTGCAGCAGGGCGCGGCCGTTTCTCCTGCCCGCCTGGAGGAGATCCTTCTGGAGCTGCAGGAGGCCGGCGCCGCAAACGTCAATCTTGTCACCCCCTCCCACTATGCCGAGCAGCTCATCCCCGTGCTCAGAAGCGTTCGTCCGCGCTTGCGGATCCCCGTGGTGTGGAACAGCGGCGGCTTTGAATCGGCTGAAACCCTTCGCCGCTTGGAGGGCTTGGTGGATGTCTACCTCCCCGACTGCAAGTTTTTCGATCCCGTTCTGTCCCGCGACTATGCCGCCGCCCCCGATTATTTCGCCGTTGCCTCGGAGGCCATTGCGGAAATGCTCCGTCAGGTGGGCGCTCCCGTGATCGGCGGGGACGGCCTGATCCAAAGCGGCGTGATCCTGCGGCATCTGGTGCTTCCCGGCTGTCGGAAGGACTCCATCCGCCTTCTGCGGGCTCTGAAGGAACGCTTCGGCACCGATGCCTTTTTGCTCTCGCTGATGAGCCAATACACCCCCGAATTCGCTCCCGACACCGCCCCGAAGGCTCTGCGGCGACGATTGACCTCCTTCGAATACGACAGCGTTCTGCAGGAGGCTCTGCGATTGGGCTTCAACGGCTATCTGCAAAGCGGCTCCTCCGCCGTTTCCGACTACACCCCCACCTTCGGCGACGAGGATCTGAAAAACCTGTGAGGCTCTGCCGTTTTTCCTTGACATCCGCCGCGGTTTGTGGTATCATATTCCTAACAGCTTTCATATAAGGAGTTCTTATGAAAAACCTTTTTAAGGGGCTTGTCCTCAAAAATCTTCCCAAGGGCATCGCCGTTGGCGTCGGCGGCATGGCTCCCGGCCTCAGCGGAAGCGTTCTGCTGGTGGTGTTCGGGCTTTACCGCGACACGGTGGACGCCATCGGTCACATCTTCAAAAATTTCAAGAAAAACCTGCTCTTTCTCCTGCCGCTGGCGCTGGGCATGGGGATCGGCCTCGTGGCCTCCTCCAAGCTGATCACGCTGGCGCTGGAAACGTTTGAGCTGCAAACCCGCTTTCTCTTCCTCGGCCTGGTGCTGGGCACCCTGCCTCTGCTCTTCAAGGAGGTGAAGAAGGAGGGCTTCTCCAAAAAATACTATATCCACATGGCCGTCAGCGCCGCGGCAGGGCTTCTGCTCTTCTCCCTGAATCCGAATTCCTTCCCCCAGCTGCATGATCCGAGCTTTTTCCAATGCGTGCTGGTTGGCGTCGCCGTGGCAGGCTCCTATATCCTCCCCGGCGTGGACAGCGCCGTGATCCTCTCCACGCTGGGCTTCTACGGCGTGTGGCTCACCGCCGTTGACACCTTCGATTTCTCCATGCTCATTCCCATCGGCATCGGCGGCGTGGTTGGCGTTCTGTTCTTTTCCCTCGCCATCACCGCTCTGCTCAAGCGGTTCTACACCGCCACCTTCTCGGTGATCTTCGGTCTTTTCATCGCTATCATTCCAAACGTTCTCAAAAGCGAGAACACGCTGTCCTTCGGCTTGAATTGGGGAAGCGCCGCGGCCATCCTGCTCTGCCTGCTGGGCTTTGCCTTCTCGCTCTTCTTCAGCGATCTGCAAAACAATCTGAATCGTCTTCGCCGTCCCGCGGAGCAACCCTCCTCGGACGAGTGATCCTCGGGGCAGTGAGCCGAAAGCGCTCTCTGCCCCGTTGCCTTTTGCCGCTACGGTTTTCTTGCGGCAGGCTCTCCCAAAAGCAAGAAAATCATAGTGACAACCTCACTTTGATGTGTTATAATATGTTATAGTCACCCGTATGCCAAAAAAGGAAAAGGAGGAGGCCCGTCATGAAAAC
Source organism: Eubacteriales bacterium (assembly GCA_045659845.1). GTDB lineage: Bacteria > Bacillota > Clostridia > Oscillospirales > CAG-272 > UMGS1865. The sequence continues at coordinate 1,947 of JAZRCQ010000217.1, read as the reverse complement.
GCTTCAGGTCACAGATCTCGGCAATCTGCAATATCGGGTCTCGCTCCATCTTTCGCCATCGTCCGCCGCCGCAGATGCTCCATTGGAGGATCTGCACACCGAGGTGGAGATCGGTGTGGTGACTGCGGGAAGAGGTGTTTTTCGCTTTCTCAACCAATCGGTGGAATGTCGCTCGGGCGACGTTTTCATTCTCAATCGCGGTGTTCCCCACGGTTATTTTGCCACCGACGGCGGAGAATGCCCCACCGTGGTGTCACTTCGCTTCTCCCCCACCGATTGGCTGGAGGGCGAGCCTGCCGACGAAAAAAACGATCGCTATTGCTTCGGGCTCTTCTGGGACAGCATTCCCGTTTCCTATGCCCTGCTCCATGCGGGCATGCTGGAGCAAACGGGTTCTCTGCTCTCCTCCATTGGCGAGGAAATGCAGGAGGAGCGCGCAGAATGGAGAGAACGCGTGCGCGCCTATCTCACGCTTCTGCTCACCTCCCTGATGCGCTACGTCAATCTGGCCGACGTGGAGCGTCCCCTGCGCCCCAAGGGATGGGCCACCGTTTCTGCGGCGCTTCGCTATCTCTTGGAGCATTATGCCGACAGTAGCCTGACGCTGGAGACCGTCTCTGCCTTCTGCTACATCAGTCAGGCACAGCTGAGCCGCCTGTTTCGCAACGTCACAGGGGAAGGCTTTTCCGATTATCTGCGGCGGCTCCGCATTGTCGAAGCCTGCCGTTTGCTCCGCCGAACCTCACTGACAGTGGAGGAGGTTGCAGAGGGATGCGGCCTGAAAGATCTCCCCTCCTTTTATCGTCACTTTAAGGAACAAACAGGACTGACCCCCAGCGCCTACCGCTCCTCTGCCAAGCCCGGTGAGAGTACCCTGCAGGATCAGAGTGGCTCCCTTCTTTCCGACATTGCCGAGCAGCTTTCTTTGGGCAGAGCAAAGCAAGTGGAAGAGCTTGTGCAAAAGGCCTTGGAAAGCGGACTGTCCGCCGCAGAGATCCTGGAGAATGGCCTCCTCAAGGGGCTCGGCGTGATCGGCGAAAAATTCAAGGCGGGAGCGGCCTACGTTCCCGAGGTGCTGGTGGCCGCAAGAGCCATGAACATGGGCGCACAGCTCCTCAAGCCCCACCTGGCAGAGGCAGACGTGCAGGCAAAGGGCAAGGTCTGCATCGGCACGGTGCAGGGCGACCTTCATGACATCGGCAAGAATCTTGTGAGAATGATGATGGAGGGTCGGGGGCTGGAGGTGATCGATCTCGGCACCGACGTTCCCGCAGAGACCTTCGTGCAGACTGCCGTCGAGCAGGGCTGTCGGGTGATCTGCTGCTCCGCACTCCTCTCCACCACCATGAACATCATGGCAGACGTGGTCAAGGCCGCCGAGGCGGCAGGCATCCGCAACAAGGTGAAGATCATGATCGGCGGCGCTCCCATCACGCAGGAGTTCTGTGATCTCATCGGCGCAGATTGCTACACGGTGGATGCCGCCAGCGCCGCAGAAGCGGCACTGCGCTTTTGCAGGGAGTAGTTAACCGCCACGGCGCCGAGCAATTCATCGGTGCCTCAAAAAGAATGTTAAAATCAAAATAGAACGGAGAATGATAATGAGCATTTTGGCAGAAATTTCAGAGAACCTGCAGAAGGGTAAAGCAAAGATCGTGAAGGAGCTGGTGCAGAAGGCACTGGACGAGGGCCTCTCCCCCGCAGACATCCTGAGCGAGGGACTTCTTTCCGGTATGAGCGTGATCGGCGAGAAGTTTAAGAACAACGAGGTGTACGTTCCCGAGGTGCTGGTGGCCGCAAGAGCCATGAACATGGGCGCACAGCTTCTCAAACCCCATCTGGCGGAGGCAGGCGTGCAGGCAAAGGGTAAGGTCTGCATGGGCACGGTGCTGGGCGACCTCCACGACATTGGCAAAAACCTCGTGAAGATGATGATGGAGGGCAAGG